>JACMKG010000210.1 GCA_014380255.1 Prolixibacteraceae bacterium
AAAAGGATGAATCATACAAAGACAAAGGCCTTGCATGTGACTGTGATAGCCACAAACGCTATGTTAGCTCTATGTTAGGTCTATGTTGGGTCTATAATTTTGAAAACGTAAGTAAGCCCTGCATAGACCTGACATAGAGTTAACATAGAGCTTCCGGCATTGGAATTTGGAGCCTTAACAGTACCCGGGCAATGGAGGTTCAATCAAAAGGGACGCTTCCAATTCATTCACACAAAAAAAAATCGTACTGTCCTCGGAATTTCAAATCCAGTTATCCACTGCCTTTTACGCTTGATCCCTTATCTGGTAACTTGTCTTTAATCGTCAAAAAAAAGGCATCGTTCATAAGAAAAGATGAACGATGCCTTTAAAACCCATGCAAAAAAAAAGAAATTATAATTCTGAAATAATTCTTCTTACTTCTTCATTTGTTTTACCAAGCTTAGTCTGAAGCCTTCCGTATAATTCGTCTTCTTTACCTTCAGCAAACATCAGATCATCGTCTGTTAAGTTTGCATACTTCTGTTTGAGTTTACCTTTAAACTCATTCCAGTTTCCTCTAGTTATAGTCCTGTTCATAGCTAAAATATTAAGTTAAAAAAAAGCTCAATAATTAAGTCAAATATATAGCTTTAAAGAATGTGGCATGTTACATTTTTTTTACTAAATGTTACATTTTAAGCTTTTTAGAAGGCTAAATAAAAAGATGTAACATTTAAAATAAATTCTGTAATATGTTTTTTATGCATTGACATCACCTTTGTTAACCATTAGTTTAATAATCAGTTAAAAACATTTGTAATGGCAAAATATTCAAAAAAAAGCACAGGAAAAAGTGGAAGCGGTTATGCATGAATTCAAGGAAGGGACTTTAAAATCCGGTAAAGAAGGGAAAGGCGGAAAAGTAAAAAGCAGAGAACAAGCTGTTGCAATCGGTTTAAGTGAAGCTCGTAAAGAAGGAGCGAAAGTGCCTAAAAAGAAAACAGAAGCAAGTAAAAAATAAAAGCCTTTTGAATCATGCAAAAATCGAATCCTAAAAAACCCATATTCAAGGAACAGTCTCAGACTATTCCCGGGCTTGAAAGTCGTATGGATCCTCAACCTGAGTTTGATGATCAGAAGATGCCTGCAGGGCACAAGCTGTTGAATAAGAAATGCATCATTACCGGAGGAGACAGCGGAATTGGCAGAGCTGTAGCCGTTGCATTTGCCAAACAAGGTGCTGATGTGGCTATCATTCATCATACATCTGAAAAATCAGATGCTGAGTTTACGGCCAATTATATACGGGAGAATTACAAGCGTGAATGCATAATCTTTGGTACAGATATCAGCAAAGAAAACAACTGTAAAAAAGTCATTGAGCAAATATTAAAGACCTTCCCTACAGTTGATATTTTAGTGAATAACGCAGCTGTACAATATCCTGCAAAAGATATCACTGAAATAAATTCAGAAAAGCTGATGGAAACATTTTCTGTAAACATTTTAGCGATGTTCTGGATCACTATTGCTGTTCTGCCGAGAATCCCCAAAGGAGGATGTATAATCAATACCACTTCAGTGACCGCTTACCGTGGCAGTTCCGGGCTTATTGATTACAGCGCCACCAAAGGTGCTATCGTATCTTTTACACGAAGCCTTTCGACTAATCTGATCGAAAAAGGCATACGCGTTAACGGAGTAGCACCTGGCCCTGTATGGACTCCTCTTATCCCTGCCAGTTTTCCACCCGAAGAGGTGGCCAAATTTGGTACCGATTGCCCCATGAAACGGCCTGCGCAACCTGTCGAGGTAGCTCCTGCCTATGTTTTCCTGGCTTGCCAGGATGCAAGTTTTATTTCCGGGCAGATCATCCACGTAAATGGTGGGGAAATAATAAATGGTTAATAAAAACTATTAAAAAGGAACTATTCCATGATAGATACGAGAGAAAGTATTTTGGAAGATATTGAAATATTGCCCGAAACGATATCTGATGCCGTAAGCAGTGCGTCGGCTGTGGGGCTTACATACATATTTGACAACCAGGAAGGCTATTCCCGGCATAAAAATGGCAATAAGTTTTATTACATGGACGGATCGGAAATAGTGCAGGACAAGGAAGAACTGGCTCGTATAAAGAGCCTTGTACTGCCACCTGCCTGGGAAAATGTCTGGATATGTAAAGTGAAGGATGGGCATCTTCAGGCAACGGGATATGACCAGCTTAACAGGAAACAATATCGTTACCATCCCTTATGGATAGCTATTAGAAATCAGACAAAATTCTATCGTCTGAAAGAATTTGGCAATCGCCTGCCTTTCATTCGCAAGAACCTGGAGAAGGATTTATCCTTACCCGGGTTTCCGCAAAGAAAGGTTTTGGCTGCCATGGTGAGCTTATTGGAAAGAATTAATATACGGGTAGGAAATGCGTTCTACGAAAAGCTGTATGGCTCCTTTGGTCTAACTACCTTAAAGAACCGTCATGTAAAAATTGAAGGAAGTAAACTGCATCTTTCTTTTATAGGCAAAAAAGGAATACGTCATAACATCACTTTCTCAAGCCGCAGGCTTGCCAATATCATAAGGGGGTGCAAGGAAATACCCGGCAAAACCCTTTTTGAATACTATGATGAGACCGGAAACATCCGGACCGTAGATTCGGGCGAATTGAATGGTTATATCAGGGAGGTATCAGGAGGTGACTTCACTGCAAAAGATTTTCGTACCTGGGCAGGGAGTATACACGCATTGCTCGGATTTAAAGAGCTAGGCGGTTTTGAAACTGTTACTGAAATGAACCGGAAAATCCCGGCAGTGCTGGATCTGGTGGCTAAACAATTAGGCAATACGCGTACTGTTTGCAAAAAATACTATGTACATCCATTGATATTAATGCTTTATAAAGAACAAAAGCTGGAAGAATACATCCGTGATCTCGATGGTGAAACAAAAGACAAAAGTGATGGATACGTTGATGAGGAAAGAGTTTTGCTTAAGATACTGGAAAGTGATCATATAACAAACAAACACCTGCACGGATAATGATTCTTTATTGGCTCATATAAATTTCAAACTAAAACTAGTCGGTATGAAAGCAATATGGAAAGGAGCTATAAGTTTCGGGTTAGTTAACATTCCTGTAAAGTTATACAGTGCAACTGAACAGAGCACGCTTAACCTGGATATGCTCGACCGCAGGGATATGGCAAAAGTTCATTTCAAGAGAGTTAATGAGAATACAGGCAAAGAAATAGGCTGGGAAGATATTGGCAAGGCTTATAACCTGGACGGAGAATACATCATGCTGGAAGATGAGGATTTTGAAGAGGCAGCTCCTGAAAAAAGCAAAATCATTTCAGTTGATCATTTCGTTGATGAGAATGAGATAGACACTATATATTATGAGAATTCTTATTACATCGTTCCGGAGAAACAAGGAGTAAAAGCATATGCATTATTAAGAGAAGCCTTGAATAAAACGGGTAAAGTAGGAATTGCACAATTTGTATTACGCACCTCTGAAACCCTGTCTGTCTTAAAATCAATGGACGATATTTTGGTCTTGTCTAAAATAAGGTTTGCCCAGGAAATCCGCAGCACCGAAGGATTAGATCTGCCACCCAAATCCCTGGTAAAGGCGGATGAGCTGAAAATGGCAACGGAGCTGATCAACCAATATTCAACACCTTTTAAGATCCATAAATATAAGGATGAGTATGCCGATGAATTGCTCAAAGTAATTAAAGCACGGGCATCAGGCAAAAAGGGTAAAGTTCGCAAGCTGAAAACTCCTTCCACTCATACAGAGGATCTTATGGAGCAATTAAAGGCAAGTTTATCAAAATCAAAAATTTCATAAGCTATGAGCCTCGATCTATATAAGAAGAAAAGGGATTTTAAAAGTACTCCTGAACCTGATTCAGAGGAAAAAATAAGGGAATCGGTACACACCTTTGTGGTGCACCGACACGATGCCTCGCATTTACACTACGATTTCAGGCTCGAAATGGAAGGTGTATTAAAGAGTTGGGCAGTACCCAAAGGTCCTTCTATGAAAGCCGGTGAAAGGCGTTTGGCCATCATGGTTGAAGACCATCCGTTGTCGTATGGTGAGTTTTATGGACAAATACCGGAAGGAAATTACGGTGCCGGAAATGTTGAAATTTGGGATGAAGGAACTTATCTGCCCTTGGAAGATAAAGGGAATGCCGAAAAGAACCTGCTGGATCAGCTAAAAAAAGGGAGTATCAAATTTGTTATCAATGGTAATTACTTAAAGGGAGCGTTTAGCTTGGTACGCATTAACAGTGGGCAGAAGGATAATGAGTGGTTGCTTATTAAAAAGAAGGATAAGTATGCCATGCCCAGCTATGACATAGAAAAACTACAGCCCATAAAATCTACAATAAAAGGGACTATGGCAGTAGATGATGATGTGCCCTCTAATCCGGAAACCAAGAAGACTGACCTGGAAGCAAAAAACATTGCTCCTCCTTCAGATCTAAAGCCTATGCTGGCAAAGCTAAGTTCAGAAATCATTGATGAACCATCGTGGATATATGAAATGAAGTATGATGGTTACCGGTTAATTAGCAGAATCCATGAGGGAACTGTTGAAATGATTTCGCGAAACGGCAATAGCTTTAATGCAGCTTATAATGCGTTGGAAAAAGAATTATTACAGATAAAAGAAGATGTCATTCTGGATGGTGAAATAGTCGTTGAAAACGAGAAGGGATTAAGTGATTTTCAATTGCTTCAAAATTACAGGACTACTCAGAAAGGGGAATTAAAATATTTTGTGTTTGATCTGCTTTATCTCAATGGTCATTTAATTACTGATTTTCCCTTAGTGAAACGAAAAGAACTGCTTGATGCCTTTTTTAAAATGTATGACTTTAAGAATATTCACAATGCACCTTATCAAACCGGGAACGGCAAAGCTCTTTTTGAAAAAGTTTCACATCTGGGATATGAAGGGATTATTGCAAAATCACCCAACAGCGAATATCTGCCCGGTAAACGTACTGATACATGGCTTAAAGTAAAATCCAGCATGATGCAGGAAGCCATTATATGCGGTTACACGTTGCCTCAGAAAAGCAGGAAATACTTTGGTTCCCTTATCCTGGGATTGTATGACAACGACAAACTAAGATACATTGGTAACTGTGGTACTGGATTCAACGAGGTATCATTAAAAGAACTGTATACCCAATTTGAAGATCTTACCATCCACGCCTCACCCTTTGAAAAAGCGCCCAAGCTTTTGGGCCCAAAGGGAAAGCCTGTTTGGCTAAAGCCTGAATTGGTGTGCAATGTAAAGTTCCTGGAATGGTCACAGGATGAAATCATGCGTACCCCTGTATTTATGGGTTTACGGGTCGATAAGGAGGCCCGGGAAGTTGTAAATGAAAGTAAGCAAGAGGAAACAGAACGAAACAGTTCTTTGGAACAAACCATGGTAATTGGAGGTAAGAATGTAAAATGCACGAACCTAACCAAGGTGTACTGGCCTGATGAAGGTTATACCAAAGGAGATCTGATTTCTTATTATCTAAGTATCAGCAAATACATCCTTCCTTATCTTAAAAACAGGCCTCAGTCCTTGAATCGGCATCCTAACGGGATCAAGGCCAAAGGCTTTTACCAGAAAGACATGGATGTCAATCAATTGCCATCCTGGATAAAGACTGTAAAGATCTATTCCAAATCCAATGATGATTACATTGATTACCTGATATGTAACGATGCCGCTACGTTGATTTATATGGCCAACCTCGGGTGCATCGAGATTAATCCATGGCACAGTACATATATGAATCCTGAAGAGCCTTCCTACATCATGCTTGATTTGGATACGGGGGATATCCCGTTCACAGAGGTTGTAAACACGGCACTGGTTATTAAAGAAATCTGTGATGAGATAAACATTCCCGCTTACTGTAAGACAAGTGGCGCTACAGGACTGCATATCTATATTCCACTTGGGGCAAAGTATAACTACCACGATGCAAAAACTTTTGCAGAGATAATAGCAACTATGGCACAACACAGACTTCCTGCGGCAACAAGTATTGAGCGCAGTGTGGCCAAGCGTAAAAACAAAGTATATATTGATTATCTGCAAAATAACATGGGTCAAACCATTTCCTCAGCATATAGTGTTCGTCCACGTCCCCTTGCTACAGTATCAACTCCTTTGGATTGGAAGGAAGTCAATTATAATTTAAGCCCACAGATGTTTACTGTTAAAAATATTCCAGACAGATTAAATTCATTAGGTGACCTATGGGCTCCTGTTTTGAAAAAAGGAATTGTGCTTGCCAAAGCACTGAAGGCTTTAGAGAAATTATAGGCCTTATTGTATTAAAACAATTTAAAACAATCATTTAGAAAACATACAAGCGTATAAATAACAGGAATTGATATTTACCTGGTCATTCATAAAAATCTCTCTCATGGCTTCATTTTTCCAAAGAACAGCAGATAGCTTAAAGCTAAAAGGCAAAAATAACAGATGGAAAAAGATATTGCTCATAACTCTGATAGTTATAGTAGTCTTTGTAGGTATTGTAATCCTGTTCGTTTCACCGATTACCAAATATTTGGTAGAGAAATATGATGTAGAGTATACAGGCAGAGAAATCGTCATGGACAGAGCTTATGTGAATCCATTCACTGGGTATGTAAATTTCTCAGACATTAAAATATATGAAGATGATAACGATAGTATCTTTTTTAATGCCAATAACCTTTCCATCAACCTGGCATTGTCAAAGATGTTAAAAAAAACATACGAGATAAGTGAATTAACAATTAACAAGCCTGTTTTAAAAATTATCCAATACAAGACTGAGTTTAATTTTACGGATATCCTTACAAAGTTTACTGCTTCGGAAGATAGTGTTGAAGTAGCAGATACGACCAAAGAGGAACTTCATTTTAATTTGCTGAATATAAAAGTTAAAGATGGTACCATCGTATTCAGTGAAGGAGAAATTCCTATTGACTACTCGTTGGTGAAAATAAATATTGAAAGCGAAGGAATGCGTTGGGATAGTGATTCCATTAATTCACGTTTCTCATTTTCATCAGGGAAAGGTACAGGAAATATAAAAGGTGAACTGGATGTGAATATGGGAACAATGAATTACAAACTGGCTTCTCTCATCGAAAACTTTGACCTGGAAATACTGGCTCAGTATATGGAAGATTTAGCCAATTATGGCAATTTTAAAGCTATCCTGGATGCAGATATTCTTTCAATCGGCAATTTCAACAACGCCGACAGTGTGACAATGTCTGGAATGGTCACTGTCAAGGATTTTCACTTTGGAAAAACGCCCAAGGAAGACTATGCCTCCTTTGACAGGTTATCTATTTCCATGAAAGAGGTAAGTCCGATGAACCAGCGGTATTTCATCGATTCCTTATCCCTTCTGCGTCCTTATTTCAAGTATGAGCGTTACGATTCGCTTGATAACATAGAAACCATGTTTGGTAAAGATGGAGCTAATATTGATAGTGTGAAAGCCGACGAATCACAGTTTAACCTTGTACTTGAATTGGCTGATTATATTAAAGAATTGTCTAACAACTTTTTCAGGAGTGATTTCATGGTTAATAAATTTGAAATCAGAGAGGCTAATTTAAGATTTGTGGACTATGCATTAAGTGAGCGGTTTGAAGTTGCCTTGAATCCTTTTACCTTATCAGCGGATTCCATTGATAAGGACAGTAAAAGAGTCAATCTGTATGCCAAATCCAATATAGAGCCATATGGGCGAGTAAATGTAGTAATTGGTATGAATCCAAAGGACAGTACTTATTTTGACCTTAAATACGATGTAAAGGATGTTAATGCGACCTTACTGAACCCCTATCTTATAACACAGACCTCTTTCCCCCTTGATCGCGGTACCATTGAGCTGGAGGGTACATGGAATGTAAGAAACAGTAAAATAGACAGTAAAAACCATTTAGCTTTGGTTGATCCGCGATTAAGCCAACGGATCAACAATAAACTTACCCGGTGGATTCCAATGCGCCTGATAATGGCTTTTGTACGTGAACGGGGAAACGTTATTGATTATCAAATACCTATTACTGGTGATTTAAAAGATCCCAAGTTTCATTTGCGTGATGTAATATTCGATGTTATAAAAAACATATTCGTGAAGCCTGTCACCACAACCTACCGGATGGAAGTTAAAACAGTGGAAACCAGGATCGAAAAGTCTTTATCGCTGAACTGGGATATGCGTCAGGCAGATTTAGGAAATAATGAAGAAAGATTTATTAAAAGCATGGTTGATTTTCTGAAAGATAATCCTGAAGCAATCATCAAAGTCACCCCTCAGTATTATGAACAAAAAGAGAAAGAATACATCCTTTTTTTTGAAGCAAAGAAGAAGTTTTATGCCATGCAGAATAATCTGAAATATTCAGAAAAGAATTCGTTTAAGCTGGATAAAAAAGACTCCATAAAAATAGATAAAATGTCGGTAAAGGACTCTGCATTCATAAGGTATCTGGACAGTCAAATAAAAGACAGCCTGGTGTTTACAGTTCAGGAAAAGTGCACAAGGTATGTTGATCAGAGCGTGGTAGAATCTTCTTACAATCAACTGAAAAAGGCAAGAGAAGAAAGATTCATGGCCAGATTCAAAGATAAAAGATTGGATCAAAGAGTTAAAATCCTACCTGTAAAAAATATAATTCCATACAACGGATTTACGTATTATAAAATTGATTACGAGGGTGATTTCCCCGAATCTTTGAAGAAAGCCTATCAGAGGATGAACAAATTAAATGATCAACCTCCAAGAAGTAAATATAAGGATGAAAGATCTTGAATAACTATTGTTTGTTTTTACTCCCTTAAAGAACAGGTTAAACCTAATTCAACCAGCTTTCAATAATAAATAAGCAGGAGAGCCAAAACTGAGTCATTATAGTTTAAATCGCCTTCTTATTAAAATACATAATAATAAACGAATACACTTAAGTTCTTGAATTTATTAAAATACCTCTCATAAAATCATACTTGACATCTTTTTTTGTTCTATAAACACCTTTCTAAAAATATAGAACAGAAGCATTTAGGATGATTATCACCCATAATAGATATAAGAATTTATTTAAAAGTGTAATCATGTAAAATAAAAACAAAATTTTGTAACACCCTAGAATGCTACTATATAGAACTTTGTTTCGTGACATTAAATAAGTATGTAATTACAAATTTAAAATTAAACACATGAAAGCAAATTCTAATAGCGGTCATAAAAGCAACAGAGAATCAGGATCTAAAGGCGTGAAATCGAATCCGGATGCTGCTCAAGGACTAAGGGAATTACTGGAAGAACAATTACAGGATATTTACTGGGCAGAAAAAGCAATAATGAAAACAATGCCCCAATTGATAGAAAATGTGACTACCCCTGAATTGATGGAAGCACTTTCGGAACACTTGGAAATTACAGAACAACAAGTTAAACGTGTTGAAGAAGTATTCAAATCCCTTCATATGAAGGCTGAAGCAAAAAAATGCCTGGCCATGGAAGGTTTGATTAAAGAAGCCATGGAAGTGATGAAGTCAACTGAAGAAGGAGTTGTGCGGGATGCAGGAATCATAGCAGCCGCTCAAAAAGTGGAGCATTATGAAATTGCCAGTTATGGAACCCTTCATTCTTTTGCAGCCTTGTTAGGCGAAGACGAAGCAGCGGCTCTATTGGAGCAAACCCTCAATGAAGAAAAAGAAGCAGATGCAAATCTGACTGCAATTTCTGAATCCATTAACATAGAAGCTGTTGATTAATAGGAACTATTGGATGGTTCTTATTGATTATTTTATATAAATCATAAAAAATCAATCATGGAAAATTACAGAAATGAAAGAGATCGTCTGCTGACAGGTTCATTCAGAGATCGTGAAAGTGCCGAACAAGCATATAACAGGATGAAAGAAAGAGGCTATACCGATGAGGAAATTAATATCATCATGTCAGATGACACACGCAAGAAATATTTTGACAAAGATGATAGAAAGAATTCTGAATTCGGGAATAAAGCCATGGAAGGTGCCGGAGCAGGATCTGCCATCGGGGGAGTTGTTGGAGCTGCCGTAGGTATTATTGCAGCCATCGGAACTAGTTTGGCAATCCCAGGCCTTGGTATTGTCATTGCCGGACCAATTGCTGCCGGACTTGCAGGTGCGGGTGCCGGGGGTCTTGCGGGCGGAATTGTAGGAGCATTGGTAGGAGCTGGCATCCCTGAAGATAGGGCAAAAGAATATGAAAAAGGGATCAAACAGGGTCACATTGTTATGGGAGTTCGTCCACGTAACGATGAAGATGCCGAATACCTGGAAGAAAACTGGCAACAACACCATGGTGAAGATATTTATCGATAATAGATAGATTTATAAATACAATTCTATAAATAATTTAATTAATAACCCTAACAATTTAAAACACATCAAAATGGCAGAAAAAGAAAAAAGCCAGGGAAGTAAAAGTACTAAATCTGGTCAATCAGAAAAAAAAGGTACATCCGGTGGATCAAAGAGCCCATCAAAAAGCTCGGGATCTTCCAAATAATGGTAAGTAATTATTAGTTTAATTTTATCTACCTAAAATCAAAACAAGATGGCACAAAATCAAGGTAATCAACAAGGCCGGGCGGGCCGTTCTGGCAACCAGTCCAAAAGCGGAAATCAGAAACAAGGTACCGGAACTTCCAGAAAATCTACTATACAAGAGGATGAAAAGGAAAGTTCTTCCTCAGGTAAAGGTGCAATGAATAAATAGTATAGAATTATCATTTCACATTTAAATTAAAACAAGATGGCAGAAAATAAAACTGGTACGCAAGGCCAGGGAGGTAAACCTGGTGGTCAAAGTGCTTCCAAGAGTGGAAGCCAAAAACAAAGTGGTGGAACATCCAGAAAATCCTCTAAAAAAGAGGATGAAAAAGAAAATTCCTCCGGTAAAAGTGCTATTAACAAATAACAATAAAATTTATTAATACTAAAAATTAAACAAAAATGGCAACAAATAAAAACAGTCAGCAAGGCCAAGGCGGCCGTTCTGGCAACCAGGGCGCATCCAAAGGTGGAAGCCAAAAACAAAGTGGTGGAGCATCCAGAAAATCAACCATGCAGGAAGATGAAAAAGAAAGCTCTTCCTCAGGTAAAGGTACAATGAACAAATAGTTAGAAACAATAAAAATTAACATTAAAAATCAATAAGATGGCAGAAAAAGAAAAAGGCCAACAGGGCAAAGGTAGCCAGGGTGGTCAATCCGGTCAAAGTGGAAGAAAAAGTGGTTCTCAAACTGAAAAAAAGAGTAAATAGAACCTATTAAGAAAATCTTCTTCCTGTAAGTTTGGCAGCAATAAAACACTGCCTGTAATTTATTTAAATAAGGACACAAGCATGGGAGAAAATAAAAAAGAACAGAAGTTTGAACAAGTAAAAAATGTTCAGCCTCAGATTTATGGTAGCGATCCAGAAGTGAGCAACAATAATGAAGAGGGAGGTTCTTCTGAATCAGAAATGGCAAATAAAATATATGTAAAAGACGTTTCTGATGCTTCAAAGATTAAGCAACCAATTCGCGGCAATCCTGAAAATCAGGACATCAAAAACGATGATAAAAGATCTTCCGAATCACACAATGAGGATGATTACGAGGAATCAATGGGAATGTACACTTCCCGAAGTCAACTCAATGAAATGGAAGATGGCAACATGATGTCCAGGGTTGAAGGAGACGATGAAGACATCCTGGACGAAACTGAAAACTCGCGCAGAAATCAACAACGAATGCGAGAATCAGGATCGGACAAGGACCGTTCTCAAGATCGTTAGCAATAACGATTACAACTTAAGGTGAGCAATAAGATCCCCTACATATTGCTCACCTTAATTTTAAACATATATCAACAAACAAAAATTCAATCATACATTTAAAATAACATTTATGAAAACTATAACTTTTAAATTATTATTAATGGCCATTGCCGTTACTATGATGGCATGTGGAGGCCAGCAAAACCGCAATACAGATAATAATGATAGTACAGCTATGCAAAGTGACACTGCAGGCACTACAGCTGTTATGACAGATGATAATGTCACCGGTTCAAACAATGATGAAGATTTTATTAAAGAAGCAGCCAGCGGGGGTATGATGGAAGTTGAGCTGGGAAGGTATGCGCAACAGAATGCTCAGAATCCCAGGGTTAGAAATTTTGGTGCAATGATGGTAAGAGACCATTCCAAAGCTAATGAAGAATTAAAAGCAATTCTTACGCAGAAAAATTTAAATGCTCCTGCTACCATGGAAGAGAAACATAATAACATGATGAATGATATTCAAAAGAAAACCGGTGCTGATTTTGATAAGGAATATATGGGAGAAATGGTCGACGATCATGAAAAAGATGTCGATAAATTTAAAAGGTATGCTGAAAATGGAAATGATCCAGAGTTGAAATCATTCGCGGCAAAAACACTTCCAGTTTTACTGATGCATCAGGATTCTGCAAAAAAGATCAGAGATGCTATCAAATAAGAATTGCTGAATTAAAAATGCTTGATTTAATGTGATAACAAATATCAAAATCATTGCGTTTAGCACTAATGTGAACGCTTGTAATACTTATACGCATTAAAAAATAACAAGTAACGTATTGTGATTAATTCCTTACTAAACAAGATGGAAAATAAAACAATCATAAATCTTTCACTTATCTCCCTACTGTTATTTCTTTCTGGCTGTGAAATTGTTGGTGACATTTTTAAGACAGGAGTGGGAGTAGGTGTTATTATAGTTATACTCATTATTGCTATCGGACTTTATCTATTTAATAAGATGAGAAGATAGTACAAAATTATATATACAGAGGCTATTGCTTAATCCAGAAATCGGGATTTATTAACAGGTAAAGCGTAATGGTAACAATACGTACATCCGTTTAATAAATCTTATATTTCTGGAAGCCTTGTTTTATAGCCCAGACTACATTAACCTAATTCAAGCAATATGAAACATGGCTATTATTTCCAGGATCAGATTTCTTATCGTTAGTTCAATATCCTTATTATAATATTTCTCCTATGAAACGTGATGGAAATACAATCAGCATATGGCAGCATGAGCTTCCCTCCTACCAGGCTGTTGCTCAAAGTTTTCCTTCTCAGGCAGATGTAGTAATTGTAGGAGGTGGAATCACGGGTCTAAGCACTGCACTACCTTTGTCTTTGATTGAAGTATTTCTTGCCAGCTCTAAGCCTCCTTTTTGCTATTTACGCTTCTTGATCGAGTGTTCATATTCCTGCATCTGACAACTTTGGTTTTATATATAGTTACGAGACGTTTACATGTAACTTATTTGAAAAATTGTGTAAGTGGCAACCTATCAGAATCCTTTAACTTTACTGGTCAACAATTAATTTTCAATAAGCATTCCAGCTTATAATCATTTAGTTATGAACAGGAATGTTTAGAAAATCATTATTAACTAAAAAGATAAAGTTATGTTTTACCACGTAAAAGAATTACAGTTCAACGCCAAGGTGTCACAACCTGATGTACGTTTCGCTAAGCTCCTACTCGAACAATTTGGAGGCGGGAATGGAGAACTAAAGGCAGCGATGCAATATTTTGTCCAGGCATTTGCCGCCAGAAAGCCTTATCCCGACAAATACGACTTACTGATGGATATTGCTACTGAAGAATTCAGTCACCTTGAAATTGTAGGCGCAACCATTCAAATGCTTTTAACCGGAGTAAACGGAGATTTAAAGAATGCTGCTGATGAATCAGATCTTACCAAAATGCTGGACGGCAAGACTGCCAAGCAGGAATACATTCACCATGCCATCATGCATCCTCATTTCTTCGTTTTAAGTGGAGGTGGTCCGATGCTTACTGATAGCCAGGGAATTCCATGGACGAGCGCCTATGTCAATGCAGACGGTGATTTAACCGTTGACCTTCGTTCAGATATTGCTGCTGAAAGCCGTGCCAAACTTGTATACGAATATCTGTTAGGCTTTACCGATGACCCGCTGGTAAAAGAAACACTTCGTTTCTTGATGACCAGAGAAGTAGCCCACTTCCAAATGTTCCAGGCTGCCTTGGAAAGCATCCAACCTAACTTCCCTCCAGGAATTCTTCAAAGTGATCCTCGCCATAGCAATAAGTATTTCAACATGTCACAGGGTGAAGATTTCAAAGGTCCATGGAATGAAGGGAAAAGCCCTGAATTGGGTGAAGATTGGAAATACATAGATGACCCAATCGAACATGTTCGTCAAACCGATGGTTTGCTGCGCGAACAAACGGAAGGTTCAACCCGCACTGAAAAGTCAGTACAAAAAACCAATAAGCTTTTAAGTGCCGAACGTAAGGGGCAGATCGAGGAATCGATGACTACAGTCAATGGTGAAATGAGCTGGAATCGCATGTAAAGAATAAAAAAGTCGTACGACTTACGTGATACCAATCATTTATTCTAACCACTGATGAAGGTTTATGCATGACAGAGCCCATAATCATTAGGAATATCAAGATACATTGCTATTCCTAATGATTATTTATTTCTGTTGATTAGGAATGAAGTGGATTTAAAAGGATTTGTGATTCAGATAATTTTTAAGATGTGGCTCTGATCCTTCTTGTTTAGCAACTTGTTGATAATCCTTTAATTCTTAATAATTGACAAAAGATGCCTGAAGGTCCTTCAGTGGTTTTATTAAAAGAAGAGGTACAACAGTTTACAGGCGCTCAGATAATTGCCGTAAAAGGAAATAGTAAAATTGATCAAAGCCGCTTAGTGAACAGGACTATTCTTTCATTTAAAAGCTGGGGCAAACATTTTCTTGTATGCTTCGAGGGCTTTACATTACGGATTCATTTTCTGATGTTTGGCACTTATAGAATCAATGAAGAAAAGATTCAACCCGTTCGTTTAAACCTGACTTTCAATACTGGGGCAATCAATCTTTACTCTTGTTCTGTCAAAATACTGGAAGGGGATGTAAATGCACATTATGACTTTAGTTCTGATGTGATGAGCGTTGAGTGGAATCCCCGGAAAGCAAAAGCAAAACTAAAAAAGGCCCCTCAGGAACTGGTTTGTGATGCACTTTTAGAACAAGATATTTTCTCGGGAGTGGGTAACATTATTAAAAATGAAGTATTGTACCGCATTGGTGTCCATCCTGAATCGACTGTAGGAAAACTGCCGGCTATCAGAATGAAGAGGCTCATTGAAGAGGCCCGAAATTACAGCTTTGATTTCCTGGAATGGAAAAGGCAGTTTGAATTAAAAAAACATTGGCTTGCTCATACTAAGAAAACTTGCTTGCGATGTAATCTTCCAATCATCAAGAAGTATACAGGGATTAAAAACCGCAGAAGCTTTTTTTGTCTGAAATGTCAACGTTTATATTCATAACACAACCATTGAAGCATTGATGCTTCTCGCTCAACTATCCGGCTTTCTCCTGTTGCATATATCATAAACAGGAAACAGCAGGATATACCAATTTATTGAATCAACTACCCGCACAAACCCTGACTTGTAAACAATTCAAAGTATTAATCACTTAAAACATATTCCTATGAGAGCACTCGTTTTCCATAAGATTGGTGATGTGAAAGTAGAAACGGTTAAGGATCCTATTATTGAGAAACCAACCGACGTAATTATAAAAGTTTCTACTACTGCTATTTGCGGTTCCGACTTACATATTTTAGATGGCATGTTTCCCCAGGTTAAAGACCTTGTATTGGGTCATGAATTTATGGGTGATGTTGTTGAAGTAGGTAACCTAGTCAAGAAATTTAAGATTGGGGACCGGGTAATTGTACCATTCCCCATTTCCTGTGGTTCTTGTTGGTTTTGCGAACATTCCTTAACTACCCATTGTGAAAATTCAAACCCTCAGAATTATGGACCTGAAGGGGGTATCCTCAAACAAAAGGGAAGCGGCATTTATGGATACACTGATTTATATGGAGGCTATGCCGGTGGTCAGGCTGAATATGCCCGGGTTCTTTATGCCGATGACAACTGCCGGTTGGCTCCCGAAGGTTTTGAGGACGAAAAAGTGCTGTTTTTAACCGATATCTTTCCCACCGGATATGCTTCCATCGATTGGGCTCAGATGCGTGGCGGAGAAACGGTAGCCGTATTCGGTTGCGGTCCTGTTGGCTTAATGGCGCAAAAAACAGCCTGGCTAAAAGGTGCTTCAAGGGTTATAGGTCTGGATGTTGAAGAGTACCGAATGAAAGTTGCCAGGGAAACGTGTATGAGCGAAACCATCAATGTAAAAGATTCACATGCCATCCAAAAAATAAGGGAAATGACCGGCGGACGTGGCGCTGACATTGTGGTTGATGCCGTTGGAATGGAACCCGACCGATCTATTCTTGACCGTGTTGCCAGTGTGGTACGAATGGAAAAAGGTTCTATTAATGCCTTAAGAATGTGCTTTGATGCCGTACGTCGTGGAGGTTTTGTTTCGGTTGTAGGGGTGTACGGTATGAACTATGATAATTTTCCACTGGCACAAATCTTTGAAAAAGGTCTCACCATCAGATCCGGACAAGTAATGGTTCATAAGTACATCGACCATCTGACCACATTGGTGCGTGAAGGAAAAATTGTATTGAACGACATTATTTCTCATCGTTTGCCACTTAGTGATGCTGAAATGGCTTACAAGATCTTCCGTGATAAGGAAGATAATTGCGTAAAGGTAGTATTGAAACCATAAGTAAATCCATAAAAAGGAGAGTATACTGGTTATGCCAAAAGAGAGCTTGTGAAACCTATATTCTTCAGTTGCATTAGTGACTACAATTTATTTATAGCATATCGGATTATGAATTAATCCAACAACAATAACAGGCATTTCAATGAAAGATCTTATCCGGACCATTAAGAAGGATAAGATCTTTTTATTGTACCCCACTCCATTACGACGTCAGAGGCAGTTTATCCTCCCTGACAAATACGTTGGAGGTGTCAGACGTGTAATGGCTAACGGGATGCATGGAAGGCAATCCGATGATATTTTTGGGTTCAATACCTGCCAAATGAATGGATTGCTCCCGATCAAAAATCATTCTCTTCACGCCCTGCCTGACAAATTTGATCTCATTCGGTGAAGGTTGACTTTGCGCAGCAAGATCTAAAGTAGTAATCAGCAAGGTAAAAAGTAAGATGTATCGTGTATTTCTCATAGGTATTTCATTTTCATTTTTCAACCTTTCTGCAAATCCTAATAAATGCAAAATGAATCCTGATTATTTTAATTAAGTAAATGATAATGAATAGTCCAACAACCAGCATTGAAATGTTTTCAAAGTTGCCATCGAAATGTTTAAGTAAATAAAATGTCAATGAAAATACTGTCATTATCAAAATTGCATACAGCGGAATAGAATAAGTCAAATTAATTGCATTCTCCTCAACTGTCCCAGTTATTAGTAAGGGCAAATTTGTCCTCGTTGAGAACACAATATTTGCAGATTGTAATTTAAAATCGTTGTCATTGAACTCTCCAGTGAATAATATTGTCAGAGAGCGTGTAAAGTCTTTTCTAAAATCATTTGAGAACATGCAGAATGGAAAGAAGTAGAATTTGTTCTGCTCCTCACTTGAAATCATCTTCTCCTTAAGCAAACGCTTAAGTTCTGTTTCTTGCCTTAATGAGCTGATCTTGATTCTATAAACAATCATTTATACTCTCTTATTAAATTAGCTATTACGTCTGTGTATGCGAAAATCTATGGCGATTCTTTTCGTGATAACAACCTCTCCAGTTAGTTTTCTAATCCTGTTTCAAAGCTATCTTTTAATATGAATTGTTAAACGCTTTTTATTAAATATTCAGCTTATTATTAGGCTAGACAATGAAAAAATGTACTGTTGTATGTGTTTTTTGCTTCTGCAAAGTGGCGTATCAGATTTTAATTGAAAGTTCTAAGCGTCCGCCAAAACCCAGTTCTACTATTCTTTGAAGGGTTGAAATACGGGCTTCTTTCATGTTATTCTCAATTTTAGATATGTAGGATTTTGTCGTTCCAACCTTTTTAGCAAGTTCTTCCTGGGTCATCCCCATTTCTATTCGAGTGTCGTGTATCAATGCACCGATTTTAAAACTTTCATAACCTGCTTCAAGCTCGTCACGTTCCTTGGTGCCATGCTTGCCGTAGTTTTTTTCTTTGAACTCTTCAAGAGTCATCAGGTTCTTATTTTTCGTTTTCATATTCGGCTTTAATTTTAAGTGCGAATTCAATTTCCTTCTTGGGTGTCTTTTGCGATTTCTTTTGAAATCCGTTTGCTAGTACCACTAATTGTCCTTGGTCAAAAAAACAGAAAATACGAAAGATGTCACTTCCCTGTTGAACCCGAATTTCATAAAGTCCGTCTGTATTCTCAATGTGTTTCAAATACGATTCCGGAACCCTTTGTAAATCTTCAACCAATTCAAAAGTCCAGATAATTTTATCTTTTACTTTTTTTGATTGTTTGTCGAAGAAGTCTTGAAAGTAGCTCTTAAAAAAAGTGATCCTTCTATATTTCTGATTTTTGTGCACAACACAAAGATAATAAAGTTTCCCCAAAGTGAAACTTGAGAGTTATATATTTCCAGTCTCGATAGTGCCGATCATTCTGTTAGGATAACATTTATCATTTTACGGTCCGGCTCAATACGGGCTAATCTGATAGGCTTCTTTCTAAGAGTTGCTTTTCATACCGAGAACCTTTAGTTCTTTAAATAAATCAGCCAAATTATGTTGTTTTCAACGAATATTGACATTTATAGCTATTAGGATTCAACCCTTTACTTCAATTTATGATCAAGCTTTAATATCCGAATGATTCTTTCGTCATTTCTGTTATCCTGGATCGTCTGTCCTTCAATCAAACCAGGGTAGCCTAGTCTCACTTGAATCTTTTGGTATAAGCTTGTCATTATTGGGTCAATCACAACCCAGTTACAACTTGCCGAGGAATAAGAAGGCCAAAAATAACCTGTATAAATCAATGTATCATTTGCTTTTATCGCGAATGGTAAGCCATGAACTGAATGTTCAAGATTTTTTATTGCTGCTACTGCTTTGTCTGATACTTCAAAAGTGCATTCTGTCGAATCATAGGATAGAAAATCTGAGTAATAGATTAAAGGGGTATTTTTTGTAACCACTGAATTTTCATCTATCTGATAGGAATAACCAATCTTTGAATACGTATCAATCAGGTATAGCTCGATCTTTCCATTGGAGTTTACACTGCTTTCGTTTTTTTCACAACCGCAAGCAATCAAAACAAGTAATCCCACAATTGAAAACAATAATTTAGACTTCATAGCCTGATGATTTTTGAGGTTTTAACTATATAGATGTTATCATATGCTTTTTGGTTGCGTCTCTTTGTTAATGATAACGTTCAGAAGGGTATGCAGTAGCCAACTACATATTTCTTT
>JACMKG010000211.1 GCA_014380255.1 Prolixibacteraceae bacterium
ACCATCGCCGTTTCGGAGGTGTATTACCAGATGAGGAGTTACAGTGAAGCGTTAACGGTGTTGGATAGTGCATCTCTGTCGAGTAAGATTCAAAATCCTCAATTCGAAAACCAGTGCAGAAAAATAGATGTTCAGCTTAATGGAGTAGACAAAAACCAGGATCTCTACAGCAATTCGCTAAACACCATTCGCAGTGGCAATAGCGTAAGTTCCCAGGAACAACAATCGGTTCAACAAACCAAGGATGAGATCGTAGCGGTATTGCAAGAGAATAAAATGTATGATGAAGAAATTCATTTGCGCAAGCAATCCATTGAATTTAACACCAAGTTGAATAACCTGGCAGAAGTCAGCAAAGATCGGGTGGCCATCAGTAAAAATCTCGATGCGAAGGGAGAAACGTCAGCTGCTATCAAGGAAGCTGAAGAGGCGGTGCGCATCGTCACGACCATCGACAATCCATTAACGGAAGCAAGCGCTTTTCTTTCCGTCGCCGGCCTTTATGAAAAGAATGGTCAGACCAACAAAGCACTCAGTGCTTATAAAAAATACAGTGATGCAATAACTCGCAAGGAAGCACAAAGTGAAAGCCGTTTAATTGAAAAATCGGAACTCATCCGAAAGCAAAAAGATATTGAAGAGTATACGAAAGATGTATCCATCGGACAGCAAACCGTTTTCCGGCAGCAACTTGTCATTTATGGATTGCTGGGCATCATCCTCATTATTGGCGTTACCTCTTTCTTCATTTACAAAAATGCCCAAGCCAGCAAACTAGCCAATCGTCTTCTAGCGCTGAAGTCATTGCGCGGTCAGATGAATCCGCATTTTATTTTCAATGCTTTAAATTCGGTTAATCAATTTATCTCGCAACAAGATGAACGAACAGCCAATCAGTTTCTCTCCGAATTTGCTATGCTGATGAGACTTGTTCTGGAAAATTCGCAGGAAGATTTTATTCCATTGCAAAAAGAACAGGAAATTCTTTCTTTATATCTGAAACTGGAACACTATAGGTTCCGCGACAAATTTGACTATGAAATAAAAGTAGATGAAAATGTCAACCCTGAGGCGATTCAAATTCCACCCATGTTGATACAGCCCTATATCGAGAATGCTGTGTGGCATGGACTACGATACAAAAATGAAAAGGGAAAATTGCTTCTGCATTTTTACAGGCAAAATAGGCACCTGGTGGCAGAGATTACAGACGATGGCATTGGGCGACAACGATCAGCAGAATTGAAAACAGAAAACCAAAAGAAACATAACTCCACAGGATTAAAAAACATTGAGGAGCGATTGGCGATTATCAATAAAGTATATCAATTGGATTATCGGGTGCACATTGAAGATCGGAAGAACAATGGTACACAAGTGAGCGTCTACCTTCCCTTTATCAAACAAAGCTAAATGATGATGAAGGCCGTAATTATTGATGATGAAGAAGACAGCCGGAAAATTCTG
This sequence comes from Prolixibacteraceae bacterium, assembly GCA_014380255.1. The sequence goes on from JACMKG010000211.1 coordinate 1,468, forward strand.
GCGAACTATCTGAGAAAGTATTGTGCAGATATAGAAGTGTGTGGGTTTGGTGAATCCGTTGCCACTGGTAAGGAGGCAATACAGAAACATAATCCTGATGTTGTGTTCCTCGATATTGAAATGCCATATGGAAATGGCTTCGATCTTCTCGACAGCATAAAAGAAATTACATTCGAAACTGTATTCGTCACTGCATTTGATCATTATGCCATTCAAGCATTAAACCAGAGTGCTGCATACTATTTGCTGAAACCCATTAGCATTGATGAAATCGTCAATGCCGTTAATAAGATTCGAACTGAGCGAAGTGAAGCAAACTATACGCACCATAGCAATGTATTGCTCGATAACATCCGAACGCCTGTCAATCAAAAGATCATGTTACCAACAATGGAAGGATTTGAGATTGTGACAATCAATACCATACTATACTGTGAGGCCGTTGATAACTTCACACGGTTTTACCTGGAAGGTGCTAATCCGCTCCTCATTTGCAAAACACTAAAGTACTTTGAAGAAATTTTAAAGGAACATCGCTTCATCAGAATCCATCGCTCCCATCTGATCAACCCTGACTATGTAATCCGCTATACCAAGGGCAAAGGAGGATCAGTTACCATGAAGAATAATAAAGAACTCGAAATGTCTGCAGAAAAGAGGCAGCAGTTTTTGGGAATGTTTGAGAAGTAGTTTAACGCGTTAACAGAAACAGAAAACAGGCTAAGTTTATAATTTTTCCATCCTGTAATAATTCTCTTTCAACGGCGTAGACTTTGTTTCTTAATGCATCCAAGAACGTATTAAGCGTTCTCGCTTCTGCATGTGTTCCCTTCATTTTTCCCGCTGCGGCCGACTATTTAGAAAGCTCTATTGATCGTTGAGTGGTCTGGTCAATGCGTTCGCCATTTATTGTAATACGCATGTAAATCGGGACCAAATTTTTCTTTGTTTTTTTAGAAATTTTGCTGTAAAAAAGAATACTGATTTTATGTTCCATTTTTTGCCTCCTCTTATTTTAAAAAAATCAATCATTTTGCTGCCCCAGGTGGATTAGCTCAAAACATCGAAACCTTTTACTGGTCTTGATCTCATCCAATTTCGGGTCCCTAAAATTGAAAAAAGACTTAGGTACCCGAATTTTCACCCGAGGGATTTGACATTATTTGATCTGATTTGGAGGGGAAAACAATAAAAAAGCCCGGAGAACTTGCATTTTACGGGCTTCTGTTATTCTTTAATTGATTACCAGCGGAGAGAGAGGGATTCGAACCCCCGGACCTGTGACAGTCAACGGTTTTCAAGACCGCCGCATTAGACCGCTCTGCCATCTCTCCGCGGCAAAAATAAAGGTTGAACCTTATCCACCAAAAAAAATTAATTAAACGATTTTTCTCCGGTTTATCTAGTGCTTTGACCTATGTAGAATGCATACAGGTGCATGAAGTGTCTCACGGTAACCCGCTGAATTTCGGACAATTCTTCGAAACATTTTCGGATTTGCTCACACCTGACTATCCCATGCTTTTACCTGGGCGTGAAGCAAGACTATAATTTAATTTTGCCGTCTTTATTTTTTTGCCAGTATTGTACAGTGCTTCCTTTCACCTGTATCAGTACCATGCCGGGAGTGTCTACACCTTGCGGAAACCATTGCTTCAAACTGTCTATCCAATGTTCCGAAAATGAAGCCTTATTTCGAATCAGCCTGGCTTTGCCACTTACGGAAATGTATAATTCTTTCTCTCCTTCAAAATTTAAACTTACCTGCGGGTTTGCCTCCAGATCTTTAATCTTTTGAGAACCTTCATAGGTAAAAAAATAAGAGTTCCCATTATATTTCACATCTCCGTTATTACTCATCGGTCTGCTATTTAACGTTCCGCGTTTTGATTGCGTAACCATCATGCAAATGTCCAACTCACGCATATAACGGGCTATAGTAGCTAAATTGTAGGTTGCCATATTTTGATTTATAAGAGAAAACAAAAAAAAAGCGGAATAGTTGATCCTTCTAACCCTTTTTATTTGTGGAAGAAGAGATGGCACTCTTGGGGCATTTTGTCTGGAAAAACAGGACAGGAGCTTTTAGTTTATTCAACATTTTACGTTATTGAAATACCCGTATATAATCAACAATCATCCACTGAGGAAATACTGTAGCGGCATCGGGCGATCCCGGCCAATTGCCACCCACCGCCAGGTTAAAAATGAAAAAGAATTGTTCATTGAAAGGATAAACAGCCGATCCGATGTCTGTTTTATTAACCGTTTTAAACAGATTTCCATCTACATACCATTTGATCTGGTCAGCTTTCCATTCTATGGAGAATACATGGAACGCGTTCTGAAAATCACTGGCAGACAACGTATATGATTGACTGATCTGTGTGCTGCCAGGGCCGGGCCCATAGTGAAGTGTGCCATATGACTTATTTGGTTCATGCCCTACAAGTTCCATTATGTCTATTTCGCCGCTTTTCGGCCATCCGCCGTGTACATTATTTTCAGGCAACATCCAGAATGCCGGCCAGATCCCTTTGCCTTTCGGAAGAACAGCGCGGATATCAACCCGTCCAAACTTAAATGCTTTTTTATTTCTGGTCAGGATCTTGGATGAAGTATAATTCCTGCCGCCGAAAGTTTCCGCTCTTGCTTCTATGATCATCTTGCCGTCCTGGAAGAAAAGATTCGAAGGCCTGCCGGTATAAAATTCCAATTCATTATTTCCCCATCCGCATATATTCGGACACCCATCCCCCGTTTCATGCGTCCATGAA
>JACMKG010000212.1 GCA_014380255.1 Prolixibacteraceae bacterium
ACAGTGAATTAAGTAAACTGCACTCTAAAACATTCAATTTGGTAAAAAATAAGGTATCGGTTGATTCATAGGATGATACGGAGATGTCACCATTTGTCAAAAGCATGCGTTCAGGGGTTGAGATCCCTGCTGAACTTAACTCCAAATAAGAATATAGAAACTATTTTCCTGAGAAATATCAATGAAAGAAATATGGTTTTTCTATTAATTATTAAGCTATTAAACGACATTTGTATCTGGTAAATGTTCCTATAAAAGTATTAGCGCAAATTTATCTAATGATATCACAACATCTCACCTTCTCCCTCACTGATATTTCTTGATTAAATCCTTCATTTTACTTCACTTTTTGCCTGCATCCTCCCATTTTCTTGCTTACTTTCGGGGTCCTAAATTTAAGCCAACATGATCTCAGCAAAGGCACAGAATATCTCTCCGTTTATTGTCATGGAAGTTCTTGAAAGAGCGTCCGTTTTAGAAAAGCAAGGCCATAAAGTGATTCATCTGGAAGTGGGGGAACCCGATTTTGATGTTCCTTCCTGTATCCTGGAAGCTTCTGCATCTGCCATGAAAGAGGGCAGAACCCACTATACCCACAGCCTGGGCGATCCGGAGCTGCGGCAGGAAATCTGCAACTATTATCTGAAGCATTACGGCGTGAGTATTTTACCCGAACAGGTGCTGGTCACCTCGGGTACTTCACCGGCCATCCTGTTGGTTCTTTCAGTGCTTTGCGAGCCCGATGACGAGATTATCTGCTCTGATCCCGGTTATGCTTGCTATCCCAATTTCATCTCCTTTACGGGCGCTAAAATGACTAAGGTGCCTGTTTATGAAGAAGATGGATTTCAGTACCGCCCTGAGAACATTTGTGCAGCCATAACTGACCGGACTAAAGGCATCCTGATTAACAGTCCGATGAACCCTACGGGCAACCTTTTATCCGAAGAAACCCTGAAAGAGCTTGCTAAATTTACCCCCACTATTATTTCTGATGAGATATACCATGGATTGGTTTACGAAGGAAGGGCTCATTCCATATTGGAATACACCAAAAATGCCTTCGTACTCAATGGCTTTTCAAAGCTTTATGCCATGACGGGTCTTCGCCTGGGGTATGTGATTGCCCCCTTGGAATTTGTACGACCAATGCAGAAACTTCAGCAGAACCTGTTTATCTGTGCCGGTTCTGTGGCCCAGCGTGCCGGTATTGCTGCCCTTAAGGGGGCTGAGGAGGATGTGAATCGCATGAAGGATATCTACAACGAGCGTCGTAAATATATGATATCAAGATTGCGCGAGCTTGGCTTCCGCATCACCGTTGAGCCTACCGGAGCATTCTATGTCTTTGTGGATGCACGCCATCTGTCGAATGATTCGTATAAGCTGGCTTTCGATATTCTTGAAAAGGCCCATGTAGGGGTTACCCCGGGCATCGACTTTGGCGATAACGGAGAAGGCTACCTTCGCTTTTCATATGCCAATTCATTGGAGAATATCATGGAAGGGCTGGATCGTTTGGAGAAATATATTAAAGAGAATTTAGCAGTGACAATGATTAACGAATAACAATTTACAATTAGACAATTTACGATTTACTATTTATGCTCTGAGCATCGGTACAATCCTCTCAAGCGTTTTCAAACAATTCAAACAATCAAACTTTTTCAACATTTATAACCACCCAACCATTAACCATTCAACCCTGTAACCATTCAACATTCAACATTCAACATTTTTTCATCCCCCATTGCACGATTTCTGAAAGCGCTTTCCTTTTCTTTTCAGGGGGCGTCGAATGCGTGTAGCCTATCGGAATGAGGGCTATAGGTTCCATATGATCGGGCAGCTCCAGCTTTTGCCTGGCCATCTCCACATCAAAGTTACAGATCCAGCAGGTGCCCAGGCCAAGCTCTGTAGCCTTCAGCATCAGGTGGTCGATGGCAATGGCCAGATCCACATCCGCTAAATCCTTCCCATCCGATTTTCTTATCCACGACTGCGAATGATCGGCACAGGCTACAATGCACACAGGCGCTTCCCGGAACCAGGCACGGTGATATGCTTCATGAATCGAGGCCAGTTCCTGCTTCTCAGTAATGACAATAAATTGCCATGGCTGGTAATTGACGGCTGAAGGGGCCATTCTGGCAGCCTCCAGTATTTCAAGAATAAGCTCTTTTTCAACTTCTTTATCGGTATAAGACCTTACGGAATAGCGGCTGGTGATCAGGTTGGTGAATGGCATAACATATAAATTTAAGGTCAAAAATAATAAATATTAAAACTTTAATAAAACTTTAACTAAACTTTAAGCAACGAAATAAAGACTTGTACGTCTTAAATGCAGGAAGCAGAGAAACAACAAATTTTACATTAAATCTCAAAGCTATGAAAAAGAAAATCCTTCATTTTAGTGTACTGGCAGTCTTTTTATTTGCCACGTCCTTTGTTTATGCTGCCGATCCGGCCACAGAGGAAACGAACGAAGTTGAAATTACAGCCGTTGATGATCTCCACCTGGGTAATTCGATCGAAAAGTTATGGAAGTTAAGCTTTTCTAAACAGGAAATGCCTGTTACTGTGGCCTTGCGGCCTTTAGCTAACGGAATGGAATATGTTATCCGTTCTGAATTCTTTGAAGTCATTTATGCCTCTGATAAAAACGGTTTTGGAGTTAGAAAGATGCATTCTTCTCTAAAGGGTGTACCTGATGCAATAAATTTCTCCATTTTAAATAAACAGCAGATGCAACAGCAAAGAATCCTGACTCCTCATAAAGTGTCGGATGAAATTGCCTTGGGATTGATTACAAGCTATTTGCCTGATCTTCTCAATGAAGGTTATAGGCATCTGATCTATTAAATGAATACTTTATAATTACCGAAAAGCCATGGGGTTATCCGATGGCTTTTTTTATGTGGTAATGGTTGATATCTATCTTAAAAGACAGAGGATAATTATTCATCAGATCACCGGTTTTGAACCTTTCTAAAGAAAAATGAAGGACCTCTCATTCAAAATAAGTCTTATCCATAGAAGCTTAGGTAAGCTCAAAATAATTTCCCTATATTAAAAGAGCAATGATGAGAATTTAATATTAGTTACCTGTTTAAACCAAAAGCTATCGGGGCAGTAACCCGAGATACCGCCCTGCTATTCTGAATACTCTTTGAGTACTCTTTCTATACTAAAACATAGATATTAGTATAGAAAGAGTACTCAAAGAGTATTGAAACACTGGGTGTGGTACATCCCGGTTAATTGGTCAATAAAGTATTTTAGTTGCGTTAGAAATGAAGGATTACTTGTATAAGAATACAAAATTGGGAAAGTGCCTGTTACGAAGTTTCAATTTAGGGTGAGGATGCAGGTTGTTATTTCGGATCAAGTACAAAAGCCGGTGGATAGTATGGAGGATTGCCTTCATTCATGATGATTTTGTATTTATAAACTAATCCGCCTGCTGCTTCCAACCTTATCGATTAATGAACCTTCGTAGCATGATGGACATCACCACAACTCCAACCTTCTCAACCTTCTCAACTCTAACTATTTAAAATAAGGTTGAGAAGGTTGTGCTTGCCTGGAGCCATCTTCTGCTACGAAGGTTTGCAAAGAAAATAAGTTTTCCCTTATGAAGCATTCCGGAGGTTAGGAAATGAAAAAACAATTAACCTATTCCATCTTTAAGATGAGAATTATCCACCGTGTTTTGTACTTGATCCCTTATTTTAAATGCAGCCGCACACAAAGCCATCGGCCATGCCTTCTATCAGTTCATCGAGGGCCTTTTTCTCTTCTTCGGTATCTTTGCATTCGTTGCATACCGGAAGGTTCAGCTGTATGTTTTTACTTGTAGTTTGAGGATCAGTTTCTTTTCCGCAGACAAAGCAATGGTTTTGAAAATCGGTCATTCGTTACTGTTTATTCAGCAAAAATAACTTTATTTATTCGCTTTTTATAGGCTGCAAGGCATAGCAGGCATCATACGGAGGGAATATTTTAGGTGCTTTTGTCATAATTTAACTTCATGAAAGCTCGATTTCCTGTTTTATTGGCAGAAAAACGGTTAAAAATGTAAAAATGGCTGATCTCACAGCATTTCGAAGGGTGGCACGATTATCGTAAAAAGAAATCCAAGTTTTAAACATTATAACTACATTTGTGACTTTCAAAATCTGATTAATTAAAATCTATATATGGCATTTTTAAATAAGATTCTAGGCAAATTTATCAGCTTTGTTGCCGAGAAATTTGCCTAGAATCTTATTTAAAAATGCCATATATAGATTTTAAT
>JACMKG010000213.1 GCA_014380255.1 Prolixibacteraceae bacterium
AAAGTATGACCGGGGGTTACCAGACATTGAACAATGCTGAAGCTTTGCTGGAATACCGCTTTGCAAATGCGATCCAGAAAGTCACCACCGATTCGGTAGCAGTGATCGGTTATCTGCTTGGAAATGGACAGCCTCAAACATACAATGTTTATGACCTGGTTGAAAATACACTCAAGCCAAGATATGGCTTTGGCTGGGTACCAATCGACAGCTTCCCGGTGTTGCCACAGGAATTTGACGCACTCATGATCGTTAAGCCGAGCACTCCTTTCACTGATGATCAGAAACTTAAAATTGACCAGTATGTAATGAACGGTGGTAAAGTGATCTGGCTGTTGGATAGGTTATATGCAGAGATGGATAGTCTCGCCCGCAGTCAGAGCGACTTCGTTGCGTTTGACCGTAACCTTAACCTTGACGATATCCTGTTCAAATATGGCGTAAGGATTAATCCCGACCTGGTGCAGGATATCAAATGTGATAAGCTGCCGCAGGTAGTTGGTAATTTCGGTGACAAGCCTCAGGTTGAATTAATACCCTGGCCATATTTTCCTTTGCTGTCTTCCTTTTCAGGACATCCTATATCCAAGAACCTGGATGATGTACTGAGCATATTTCCTAACTCTATCGACACGGTTAAAACCGATGGTATCAGGAAAACTGTCTTGCTGGAAACTTCTTCAGCTTCGAGATCTTTAAGTACCCCGGCAATAGTGACCCTCAACAGCGCGAAAACGAAAGAGGAAATCAGCACCTTCAACCGGAAAAACATACCGGTTGCAATGTTGCTCGAGGGTCGTTTCAGTTCTCTGTATTCAAACCGGCTGGCCAAATCAAAAGCGGACTCTTTAAGCGCAGTTGGGCATCCTTTCCTAAACAATTCAGTTTCCGAAAACAAAATGATTGTAATTTCTGACGCTGATATTGTAGCCAACGTTGTTACAAAAAAGGGTCCGATCGCAATGGGCGAAAATCAATTTACAAATTACAAATATGCCAACCAGGATTTTATTTTAAACAGTATTGAATATCTCACCAACCCTTCAGGGATACTTGAAGCGAGAGCAAAAGACTTCACACTGCGATTACTTGATCCGAAAAAAGTTGACAGCTCTAAGTTGCAATGGCAGGTCCTTAATATTGTTGTGCCAATGGCAATCATTATTTTTTTCGGTCTTATTTACCAGCTTATCCGTCGTCGTAAATACCAATCATGATTTCTCCAGTTCACTATCTTTACAAAATTAATAGCCTCCATGACACCTGATCAGATAACGTATTTAGTTTTTGGAATTTTACTGGTAGTAGCATTGGTTTTCGATCTTGGTTTATTGAGTAAGAAGGGTACTCATATGACTATTAAAAAGGCTCTTTGGCAAACCATGTTCTGGGTTACACTTGCCATGGGGTTTTTTGTTTTTATCTGGGTTGAGGATGGACAGAAGGTCGCACTTGAATACCTGAGCGCTTATCTTACCGAGTGGTCTTTAAGCATAGATAACATTTTTGTGTTTATACTCATATTCAGTTTTTTTGGTGTAAAAGAAGATTACTATGCAAGAGTACTGTTGATCGGTATTATGATGGCAATTGTGTTCAGGGTGATCTTTATTACTGTAGGTATCGCATTGGTTGAACGTTTTGAATGGCTTCTTTATATTTTTGGACTGATACTTTTATACACAGGGATCAAAATGTTTTCAGCCAAACACGATGAACCATCGAACCTCGCAGAAAACAAAGT
>JACMKG010000214.1 GCA_014380255.1 Prolixibacteraceae bacterium
ATTTTTTTAAGCAAAATTTCATGCTTTCTAAAGCGTCTTATGCGTATATAATGGGCCGTTATCAGTAACATTAAAATCGATAAAGCAAGCATGGTTCTAAACCACCATGTTTCCCACCAGGGAGACAGGATTATTACTTTAATTGCAGCACCTTCTTCATTCCATACACCATCATTGTTTGATGCTTTCACCTTGAAGAAATATTCCCCCGGATCAATATGGGTATAATTCGCTTCACGCTTTGTTCCACATTGAATCCAATCCTTGTCGAAGCCTTCCAGCTTATAGGCATATTTATTTTTCTCAGGGGCCGTGTAATCAAGAGCGATGAATTCAAAAGAGAAGAAGTTTTCTTCATGTGTGAGAACCAATTCATCGGTTTCAGCTATATCATTGGTTAAAATTACCCTGTTATTGATCTTTTGATTGGTAGCTACCTGATTGTTTAAGATCTTCAAACCTGTAATAAATACGGGAGGTTTATGTGGATTTAAGTTGTGCTTTAGCGCATCCGGATAAAAAGAATTAAAACCATCAGGACCTCCAAAGAACATTTCACCGTCTTTGGTTTTAAGGGCCCAGCTTTTTAAGCTTTTATTTTGCAGCCCGTCCTTTGTGTCAAAAACAATCATCTTTTTAGTCTCAGGGTTAAATTTAACCAACCCCTGATCGGTTGCCAACCATAGATTATTGAGGGCATCTACCAAAATAGAAGTAATGGAATTGCCTGGCAAGCCATCATTAGTCGAATAATTGGTAAATTTACCTGTAACAGGATTATATCTATCCAACCCGGAAGCCACGGTGCCAAACCATATGATTCCTTTATGGTCTTCACGCACGCAATAAATATTATTACTGCTTAGACTATTCTCTGATTCAGAATACTTCAAATTCCTGAATGCAAGCTTCGGGGATGCTTTCGATAAATCGTAGGCATTAAGGTCCAGAATGCTTACCCCATGACTGGTTGTAATATATAAATGCCCCTTACGATCCTCATAAATAGTGTTTATGGAATTGTTAACCAAACTAGTTGAGTCGCCTTCATTAAAGGTATAATGATAAAACTGGTTTTTCTTTCGGTTAAACAGTTCAAGACCATTACTTAAAGTACCAAACCATAGGTTTTGTTTGCTGTCTTCGAATACATACCAGACATTACGGCTGGAAATGGAATAGGGATTGGAACGATTGGGCAGATAGTTACTGAATTTACCATCTTTCATTCGGGCAAGACCGCCATGAAAAGTACCCATCCATAAAACCCCTTCCGAATCTTCACAGACCGATATGATGGCATTGCTGCTTAATGAATTTGGATTATGGTCTTCATGTGTAAAATAAGAAAACTTACCGGTTTTGCGGTCCAGTCTGTTGATTCCTCCCCCATCAGTTCCTATCCAAACAACGTCATCTTTCCCTTCAGCAAAACACAGCGTATTATTGAAATTTAATTTATCAGGAAGGCTTGAATTACTGAAGTATCGTTTAAATTTCGACTTCCCCGAGCTGTATTTATTGATTCCAATGATAGATCCTACCCACATGGCACCTTCTCTGTCCCGGTAAATACAATTGGTCTTATTGCTTAGCAGCGAATATGGATTCCATTTATCAGCCTGGCTATAAGCAAACTGGCCAGACTTTTTATTAAAGATAGAAATCCCTTCACTGTTCCTGTCACCAATCCATATTAACCCGTTACTGTCTTCAGCTAGAGCAAACAACACATTGCCACGAGGACCATCCCCTGAATCGGAAGGTTTGTATAAATTTAAGACATCATTTTCCTTATCCCACCAAAGAAAACCACAGTATTCAATAGTGATAAATACATCACCGGCACTGTCTTTAAAAAAGCCTTTTCTTTTATTGCTGAACTTTTGAGCCTCAGGATGATTGATTTCAAAAGGGATAAATTGATTTTTGTCTTTGTCAAAGAAAAAAAGACTTTTACTAAAGCTGGCTACCCAAATTTTTCCGTCTTTATCCTCTATCATCTCAAAGACATTGTTCTTATTAATGTCATCCACATCATTCTCTTCAATCACAAACATTTCCGCATGGATGACTTTATCCCCTATCTCAGGATTGTTGTAGATGTTAAAGCGGAATATTTCATGATTGGCAGCAGAAACCCAAAGGTAACCTTCCCGATCAATCAGGCAGGTATACAGAAAATAGTCATTGTACTGTTTGCCGTTAACCAGCACAAGCTTTCTGGAAAAGTTATCTTTTTCCCGATCATAGATGCATAAGCCGTTATTGGTCATCACCCATAAATTGCCAAGCTTGTCTTCGACAATTGCATTTACGCCACTGCCCGGAAGTGAGGTAGAGTCCTTGGAGTTGAAATAATAGTTTTTGAATGTAATTCCATCAAAGCGATTCAGGCCGTTGGCTGTGCCAACCCACGTAAAGCCCCTGGAATCTTGGAAAATGGTATTGATATAGCCATTTGAAAGGCCATCTTTGGTAGTATAATGATCAAATTCAATATCAGAAGGTCCATGTCCTGAGGTTTGATTAACTATCAGCAGGCAGCACAAACAGAGAAACAATATCTTATTAACTATCACCCTACTCATTCTTCTTTACTTGTAATAAAGTCCCTAATCCTTGATAATGATCAGAATAGATGTTAATGAGTATGAAATCAAAGAAAACACTAACAAATATAGATTATCAATTATTTTTAAAATTTTGGATGGTCAAATTAACACAAACATCCCTTTGATTTGAATTCTTGTCGAAGATATGAAAAAAGAAATATAAACATCAAAAACTAGAAGATTCATTCAGAGCAAATAAAAAGAAATAACCAGAACTATTCACTAACATATTAAACCACAGTCCTTTGTTCATGTAAAATTATCAACCGCCTGACAAATAATTTTACTGCCCCCAAATTAAGAACAACTAGTTCTCATCAATTTGTATTAATACTCTTTCGGTAATGGCTTCTGTGGAAACAATCTGTTAGGCTGCATAAATCACAGGTATACTCCCTATATGCGACTTCTTTACCCATCCCGATTATCCCACTTACCGATTTAACCGGATTCATAAGGGAGAAGGGAGTCAGGTGAATGCCACAACAACCGGCAGGAAAAAAAGAAAAGAGCTTGTGTTGATCACCTACACTCCATTTACAATACCCGGGACTGTAACGATTGGTGATTAATAAGCTCTGTTCGGCAGCCAACTGTTTAATTTCCTGTTGCAGCAAATCGGTAGCCGCTTCGACAATCATTGAACCCAATACATCAAAAATATATCCCAACACGGGATTGTCACCTTTTAACAATTCCGCAGAATGATGGCTGATGTTTTCTCCGGCTGTACAGATAAAAAGAGCCATGGAAGTAGCATCGCGTAATTCTCTACCAACCGTTTTACCAACACCAAACTCCTTTCCATCAATAATCAGTATGTTTTTTGAAGCATCAAATTCACTCTTCTCAGCAAAACAAAAAGCTCCGCGTATCCTACACAAGTCAGCGCTTTGCTCCATAGCCAAGGCCACGTATTCATCAAAGGGTTCAGGCAATGCCCCGTCAGCAAAGCCGAGCATC
>JACMKG010000215.1 GCA_014380255.1 Prolixibacteraceae bacterium
ATTTCCAGGAAGCAGGCAGGGCTGGCCGTGATGGTAAAAAGGCCTGGTCGGTATTGCTGTTCAATAACAGCGACAAGATTAAACTACAGAAAAATGTAGCCAAGTCTTTTCCGGAGCCCGACGCCATTAAACGCATTTACGAAGCCATCTGTAATTTCTACCAATTGGCCGTGGGTTTTGGTAAGGACCAGATATTCGAGTTCAGCATGGGCTTGTTTGCCTCGCGTTTTTCCCTGCAGATTACCGAAATCTATAACAGTCTTAAAATATTGCAGCGGGAGGGTTACCTGGAACTGACCGATGAGCTGGAGAATCCATCCAAAGTGTATTTCAAAGTCGATCGCGATGAACTGTATAAGTTTCAGGTTGCCAATGCCGACTTTGATGGATTCATCAAACTGCTACTTAGATCTTATACCGGCTTGTTTACCAATTATGTATCTGTGGATGAGAAATTACTGGCTCAAAGGGCTAATATAAGTCCTGATACAGTCTACCAGTTTCTAACAAGGCTCCGTACCCAGAAGATCATTGATTTCATTCCCCAGAAAAAGACGCCTTTCATCATCTTTACCAAAGAACGTATTGATATGGATCGCATCAAAATAAGCAAGGAGAATTACCTGGACCGCAAGCATGATTACCTGCAACGGATCGAGGCGATGATTCATTATGCCGCCTCAGGCCATAAATGTAGAAGTCAGCTGCTGCTTGAATATTTCGGGGAGATGGATTCGGTACGCTGTGGCAAGTGCGATGTGTGCATGGCACGTAACGAGCTAAACGTAAGCTCATACGAGTTTGATGCCATCAATGAGAAGATCCAAAAGGTGCTGGCTAAACCTTGCTTTTATGAAGAACTGATTCAACAGGTGGATGGCAAAGCGGATACGGTGGTTAAGATTATCCGTTGGCTGCTCGAAAATGAAAAGATATTCTACAGGGTCGATAACCGCATGGAATGGGGTAAAAAGTAATCTGGTAATTTAATTATTCTGGCGACTAGCTGCTTGCTGCTTGCTGCTGGCAACTAGCAAAACAATCTGCTATTAGGTAGCGGTACCGCTGATCGAAGACTTTCTTGCCAGTAGCTAATAGCCAACCGCCAGTCGCCAGAAAGAATTCTTAATTCATCTATACCGCTGATCGAAGCATTTCTTGCCAGTAGCCAGCAGCCGGCCGCCAACTTCCAGAAAGAATTTATCCAATTATCTATACCGCTGATCGAAGCATAATTCTTTGTACTTTTGCAGAATATTTTATAACACTTTTCATGAGAGAAGAAGAATTGAACAGTATTGCTTATTCAAAGAATGTTATTGAATTTATTACCGTTGCCAATGAGTATTGCAGTTTTCTGGAACGATCAGCGGATTTCGAAAGCCCTGTATTTCTAAGCCGTTTACAAAAAATACTTCCACTATTGTATTTGAAAGCCAGCTTACTGCCCGAGTTTGAATTCGAGCCTGAGGATGAGTTGGAAAAGTTTGTCACTGAGGTGGATTACAACCTGATTCAGGAGAATGTGCTTTTGCATACCGGTGGCGGCGATGATTACCAAGAGGTCTTTCTCTCAGGTATGCAGTTCAGCGAATCAGCACTTACTTCCCGTATTTCTGAAAACATAGCCGACATATACCAGGAAATGAAAGACCTGGTCATGTCTTTCCGTACCATGAACGATGAGGTGATGGCACAGGCCATCTGGGAATGTAGGAACAATTTTGCAAATCTATGGGGCCAGACTCTGGTCAACTGCTTAAGGGCTGTACATAATCTGATGTTTAGCGATAAGACGGAGGATGACCAGAAGCCTGCTAAAAAAGATAAAAAGGAATCAAATAAGAAAGGCCGGAATCCAGATTGGTTAAACGACCGGTTTTCGAATCAAGGAGAATAATTAGAATGTATAAAGAATCAATAGATAAAGATGCATTGGCAGAATTGCCACTCATACAGTTTGACGGAGATATCACGTTGGTTGAGTCCAGGGAAGATTACCTTAAATCCATTGAATATCTTGCAAAACAAAAGGTTTTGGGTTTTGATACCGAAACCAAACCTGCCTTCAAAAAGGGGGTTGTATATGAAGTAGCCCTTTTACAACTGGCTACCAAAGAACGTGCTTTCTTATTCAGGCTGAATAAAATAGGTTTACCCAATGGCCTGAAGAGCATCCTTGAAAACCCTGAAATTGAGAAAATAGGGGTGGCTATCCGTGACGATATCAAAGGATTGCAAAAACTGAATAGTTTCATTCCCGGTGGTTTTATTGAATTGCAGGATCATGTGAAAGTATATGGAATCCAGGATTTCAGCCTTAAAAAATTGTCAGCTATTGTATTGGGATACCGCATTTCCAAAGCACAACGGGTGACTAACTGGGAAGCACCGGAGCTTACCGAGGCTCAGCAGATATACGCGGCCACCGATGCATGGATCTCTCACCGTATTTACGAATCACTCAAACAGAAATAATGACCAATACTTATAGCCGGGTGGTTCTTCAACCCGGAAAAGAACAATCGCTTCAGCGCTTTCATCCCTGGATCTTTTCAGGAGCTATTCATGAAATTAAAGGCAGGGTAGAGGAGGGCGATGTGGTTGAAGTGGTCTCCAGTAAAGGGGATTTCCTGGCCATGGGCCATTGTCAGGTGGGTTCAATCGCTGTGCGTGTGATCTCATTCGAGAAAGTGGAACCTGACTTTAACTTCTGGAAGACCAAGCTTGCCAACGCCTTTGAGGTGAGAAAGAAGCTGGGTCTGGCCGATAATCCGCAAACCAATGTCTTCCGACTGGTACATGGTGAAGGTGACGGTATGCCGGGCCTTATTGTCGATTTTTACAACGGTACAGCCGTTATGCAGGCTCACTCTGCCGGTATGTTCGTTATCAGGGAAACGATCGCTAAAGCCCTGAAAGAGGTACTGGGCGACCGGCTGGATGCGGTGTATGATAAAAGTGAAAAGACCGTTCCCTTTAAAGCCGATCTGGATGCCAAAGACCAGTATTTGCTGGGCGAATCTAAGAACTTTGAAGTGCAGGAAAACGGCAACCGGTTCAACGTCGATTGGGTATTGGGCCAGAAAACGGGCTTCTTTGTCGATCAGCGTGAGAACCGCCACCTGGTGCAGGAATATTCCAAAGACCGCAAGGTGCTCAACATGTTCTGCTACTCGGGAGGCTTTTCCTTCTATGCCATGCGTGGAGGTGCAAGCGTGGTGCATTCGGTCGACTCATCGGCCAAGGCCATTGATCTGACCAACGAAAATGTGAAACTTAACTTCCCCGAAGATACACGTCACGAAGCTTTTGTAGCCGATTGCTTTGACTATCTGGATAAGAATAAAGGAAAATACGATTTGATCATTCTCGATCCTCCGGCTTTTGCCAAACACCGCGGAGCACTGGTACAGGCCTTGAAAGGTTACAAGCGCCTTAACCTGAAAGCCTTCCAGCAGATAGCCCCGGGAGGTATCATCTTTACCTTCAGCTGTTCGCAGGTGGTAACCAAGGATAAGTTCAGGGAAGCGGTCTTCTCTGCTGCTGCCATCTCTGGCCGTAAAGTGAGAATCCTCAACCAGCTTGTTCAGCCGGC
Organism: Prolixibacteraceae bacterium; assembly: GCA_014380255.1. The sequence goes on from JACMKG010000215.1 coordinate 3,599, forward strand.
TGACCACCCGGTGGATATCTATCACCCGGAAGGAGAATATTTAAAGGGACTGGTGTTGTATGTTGAGTAGGGCAGGAAGCAAGAGTGTGAAGTTAATTTACGATTAGACAATTTACCCCGAGTACTCGGGGACTATTTAAAGGATATCCAGATGTGCTGGGAACTGGTTATTGTGACTGCTTACTGCTACTGATCATAGTAAATGGGATGATATTTCCTGCCATTGAACCCACTAAATCAAGGCCAAATGCCACGAACTCTATATTAACTCTATATCAAGTCTATATTGAGCTATACAATCATTTCAAAAACATAGAGTTAATTTAGGGTTAGTATAGAGTTAATATAGAGTTCGTGGATATGAACGACCTTTTGCCATTACCTGATATTTAGTTTTATCCTCTGCCAATTGGATTGATCCTTGAATTCTGTTTTATAAGGTTGGGTATGGACCACTAAAAGAGAGCTCATCCTTATCCTTGCATGAAAGAACTACAATAAGTAGTAGCAGACTGGCAATATGAAAAAATCGCATCATAGGATGGATTTATTGTTTATATAACTTCTTTAAGCCAAATTTATAATTAATTTCAATAAAGATTGTTTTTTTGCAGAAATCGTTGCGTCCGTTTGTTTCTCTTTACGTCTATTTTTCAGAATTCAATTTTTATAGATGACTTTTGCACTAAAGGATAGTTTAAAAAGGCTTGCTCCTGTGGAGGCCCGGTCGATGATGAGGCAAATGATCCTGCTGGCCCTGCCGGTTATAGGTTCTTCGTTTATGACCATGGCCTACAATTTTGTCAACATGATCTTTGTAGGCAATCTGGGAAGCGATGCTGTGGCAGCCGTGGGTTCAGCCAGTTTTTTCATGCACCTGAGCTGGGGCATTTCCTCCCTGATCACCGTAGGAGCTGGCATCCGGGTATCCCATGCCATTGGCAGGGGCGATGCACAGCTGGCCCGAAGCTATGTGCGGTCGGGAATCCTTGCCATTATCAGCCTGGCAGTGCTCTATTATGTCTTTTTGTTCTTCATGGGAAAAGACCTGATTGGCCTTATTCAACTCAACGATGTTTCAATTGAAAGGGCGGCAACCCGCTTCCTGTTAATCATTGGAATGGTCATTCCCTTTACCTTTCAGAACCTGTTTTTTACCAGTGTGTTTATAGGGGCGGGAGACTCCAAGTCACCCTTTCGCATCAATGCAACGGCTTTTGCAATTAACATTGTGCTTGACTATCTTTTCATCTTTCAGGCAGGCATGGGAATCAACGGGGCTGCCATATCTACCATTATCTCACAGGCTGTCGCTACTGTCATGTTTTATTTCAAGCTTAACTCTTCAGCCACCCTAAAGCCAATCGGGACAGCCTTTCAACGCTCACTGCTGAAAGACCTGGTGAAACTGGGAGTAAGTCCGACGGTACAGAGGGTCTCCTTTACCATCGTTGCCATTGGCATGGCCCGTATTATCAGCGATTGGGGATCTACTGCCATTGCCGTTCAAAAGGTGGGTATCCAGGTTGAGGCCATCTCTTACATGACCGCCGGGGGATTCCTGGCAGCCTTGTCAACCATCTCGGGCCAGGCCTATGGGGCAGGTGATTACCGGAAACAATGGCAGGCTTTCAGAACCGGTATGCTTCTTGCTTTTATCCTCGGGACCTTGACTTCGGTCTTACTGATTGTTTTTGCCAAGCCCTTGTTTTCCATCTTCCTGCAAGACCGGGAAAGCGTGGTTATGGGTACCGAATACCTGGTAATCCTTGGCTTCTCGCAACTGTTCATGGTACTGGAGTTAATAGGCACCGGAGCCTTCTTTGGCTGGGGAAAAACAAATATACCGGCCATTACAGGAATTGCTCTTACGGTGCTCCGAATACCGTTGGCACTGACATTTATCGCCTTCTGGCACAATGACCTTTCCTCGGTATGGTGGAGCATTTCCATCAGCAGCATAGCCAAGGGAACCTTGCTGGTAGTTCTTTTTATTCTTCTGTTTAAATCCTATTTAAGGAAAGTTGCCCATTAAAAGAAGACAGCACATTGAATAGTAACAACGATAAGTGCAAAAAGAGCTGCTGGTCGCTAGCCGCTGGCAAAAAATGCTTCGATCGGCAGTAAGGCTAAGGTATAGTAAACTGTTTTGCCAGAAGCCAGTTGCCAGAAGCCAGCAACATGAGATATTTAAGAAAACAAACCGCATAATACAGATATGGAACGTGATTTATTTCAATCGACAAAAGAATCCCTGAAAGGGAATGTCTGGCTTGATGCCTTGTTTGGTATCGAGCGGGAGAACATACGGGTAGATAAACGAGGAAAGCTGGCCCTGACGACTCATCCTGAAGTGTTTGGCAATAAGGCAAAGCACCCTTACATCACCACCGACTTTTCTGAAAGCCAGGTTGAAATGATTACTCCTCCATTGCCCAGCATTGGCCAGGCGCTTGGATTCCTTGAGACCCTGCACGACATCGTTAGCCTGGAGCTGAAGGATGAATACCTGTGGCCCCAGAGCATTCCACCCATTCTGCCCGATGAAGATCAGATTCCTGTAGCCCGGTATGAGGGAGACCACAAAGCAGCCGAGCACTACCGCGAGTTCCTGGCACAAAAGTATGGTGCTAAAAATCTCCTGTTCTCGGGTATCCATTTCAATCTTTCATTCAGCGATAAATTGCTGGAGATGCTCTACCGAAAGTCCAAATCTGCTTTGACATTTGAAGAATTCAAGGATGAAGCTTACTTGAAAACCATGCGGCAGGTCTTGCGCCTTCGCTGGCTTTATATCCTGCTTTTCGGTAACAGCCCGGTGGTCGATTCATCCATGAAGCTGCAATGCAAGCTATCGCCCTATACCATCGACAGCAACATCATCGGACTTTCGATCCGTAACAGCTGCTTTGGCTACCAGAATCTCGATGAACTGTATCCGGATTACCAATCGGTCATGGGATTCAAAAACAGCGTTGATCAGATGATCAGCGAAGGAAAGCTGGTGGCTCACAAGGAACTTTACTCACCCGTGCGTCCAAAGTTTACCAATGGCCCTGATCATATTTCGTATATTGAACTTCGCTTTATTGATATCAATCCACTGACAAGGGCCGGCATTACCAAAGAGGCGCTTCATTTCCTCCATGCCATGGCCTTGTATGGTCTGCTGAGTGATGAACCGGATGATTTTGACGTCAAAGCGCAGGCTCTGGCCAATAAATACCATGGTTGTGTCGCCTTGTATGCCCTGAATTCAACGCCTCCTCTAATGGACGAAAACGGCGTTGAAATCAATGTATGGGCTGAAGCAACTACCCACATCCATGAAATGACCGCTTTGTTTGAGCAGCTGGGTATTCAGGATGAGCAATACCTGCAGACACTCTCACAGGCAAAGATTTTGGTGGATGACCCCAAACAGCGGGAAGTGTTCGAGGTACTGACCGAAGTGCTTAAAGAGGGATACATTCCGTACCACATGAAAAATGCTCATTATTACCTGGAACAAAGCCGCCAGAAGAATTATAACTTCATTGGTTTTGAAGATATGGAGCTTTCTACCCAGATCTTACTGCGTGAAGCTGTCAGAAGAGGGGTGAACATGGAGATACTCGACAGGAAAGAGAATTTTATCCGCCTTCAGAAAGAAGGAAATACCCAATACGTCAAGCAGGCCACCAAGACTTCGCTCGATAATTATGCCAGTATCCTGGCCATGGAAAACAAGCTGGTTACCAAGCGTATTCTTGCCGAGAATGGCTTACGTGTACCCAAAGGAAATGAATATACCGATACTGAAACAGCCAAAGCTGACTTTGACCTGCTGCAGGGCAAGCCGGTGGTCATCAAACCCAATCAGACCAATTTCGGTATCGGGATCACCATCCTGAAGGAAAACCGGAATGAACTGGCTTTCCGCAGAGCGGTAGACATAGCTTTTGAATACGATACCACGA
>JACMKG010000216.1 GCA_014380255.1 Prolixibacteraceae bacterium
CATGATAAGATTGGTGCCCATTTTAACGGTAGAATAAAGGTGTCTCCACAAGGATCCATTGTATTCAGCCTGGATGCTCCTTTAAAGATTAAGGATATCTCTGAGATGAATGACTTTGATAACGCCGTACATCCAGAACCAACACTGGCTTTTGGGTATGAGGTATCGACAGGAACACACGCTTTCCAGATCTATATGGCTAATACTACTTCATTAATTCCACAGGAAAATATGATGTGGAACCAGAATGAAATGAATAATAAAGGTTTTGCTATTGGATTTGTCATTACCAGGCTTTGGGCATTTTAATTAAAAAAGAGAATAACAATTGCCTTTAGATAGAAATGGTAATATCCGTGTAAAAGGGATATTACCATTTTTGATATTGAGCCAGTATATTTAATTACATATTCATAGATATGAAATATCGTTTGATAATATTGATTGCTGCTGTGTTTATCTGCGTTTTAAATGGCAATGCATATGAGAATCCAAAGCAACATGCGTGTTTGAAATGTCATTCCGGCCAGTCATTCTCATTTAATAACGAGGTAACGGGCACGGTTCAAAAGAGATTAATGAATCCTTACTATGTAATGGATACTTTAGCTCTTAACACAGGGGTGCATAAAAACTTTGATTGCGTGGATTGTCATTCGGCCGAGTATGAAACATATCCTCACCTGGCTAACCTGAAACTGGAACCCATGAGCAACTGCATGGATTGCCATGGCGGTGATGAATCGTTTGCATCGTATAAGTTTGAAACCATTCAGGAGGAATTCCAAAAGAGTGTCCATGCACAAGGCCATGAGGATTTTTCCTGTTCCAAATGTCATGATATACATACGTATGCAGCTACAGCAAGAAACAGCAGTGATGTGTTGGAAATTGTAGAATATAACAATCAGATTTGCCTCTCTTGTCACAATGATATGAGAAAATACAGTATGGTGGGAGGTCATCCGAATCCTCAATTGGTTGAAGTACATGATTGGCTTCCCAACCAGGAACTGCACTTTGAACATGTGCGTTGTATCGAATGTCACACACAGGTAGTCGACAGCTTAATGGTATCGCACAACATCATGAAAAAGGATCAGGCTTTGAAGAACTGCGTGGAATGTCATTCAACCAACTCCATGTTGAAAGCTTCTCTTTATAAATACCAGAACATACAAGCCAGGTCGGAAAAAGGAGGTGTTGGTGCACTTTTTTCAAATCCTTCCTATATTATCGGCACCAATCAAAGTCCGTTGCTTAAATTGTTGAGTATTCTAATTTTTGTGGCTACCTTGGGATTTGTTGTGATACATAGCATTTTCAGATATTTAAATAAAAGTAAAAATAATGGAAAGCACTGATAAAATATATTTCTATCCCTTGTGGCTTAGGATTTGGCATGGCTTTAATGCGGTGGGCATTATTGTATTGATTATAACAGGATTGCTCATGAATTCGGCAGGAAAATCCAATTTAATAGGTTTTAACCTGACTGTTAACATCCACAATATTGCCGGCATCCTGGTGTCGCTGGCATACATCGGTTATGTGGTAGGTAATTTAGCTACTTCCAACGGCCGTTATTACCTGATAAACATGAAAGGGTTCTTTAAACGCCCCGCGAAGCAGGCTTATTATTATTTCTGGGGAATGTTTCATGGCATGGAAGCTCCCTTTCCGATTACCGAGAAACGTAAATTTAATCCCCTGCAAAAATACATGTATGTGCTCATTATGTACGTGGTAGTTCCATTAGTGATTGTCAGCGGTATTGCACTTTTGTTTCCTGAAATAATCATTGAGAAAATATATCATTACAGCGGTATATCCATTACCGCCATTGTGCATGCAGCCATGGGATTCTTTATTTCCATATTTCTAATCGTACACATTTATTTTGCCACCATTGGTAAGTCTCCTATGGATAATTTCAAGAGCATGATTTCAGGTTGGCACCATGTATCACATTAACAGCGGTAGAATATCTTGGTAAGAATTAACAGGGCGTAGTTATATTAAAGAAAAAAGGTTTTAGAATACCGGAGAATGAATGAAGGGAAGAAAAAATTATAAACCAATAAGACAATAAATATGAAACTACCATCATCAATAAAGAATTGGATTTCTATTAGCGGGGCCGTTTTGGCTGTATTTAATCTGGCAGCAATCATTTCTCTATTTATTCTAAACTGGTTCTTTGGTTTTGGGGGAACCTATATCGGGTTGTTCATTTATATCTTACTTCCTGGTTTTATGATTGTCGGCTTGCTGCTAATTCCTATCGGGATGCGGATCAACAGGGCCAGTGCACGCAGGGCAGAGGCTGCAGGGGAGGAGAAGAATTGGCCTATCCTTAATTTTAACAACGAAGCTACGCGCAACGCTTCGATCATATTTATCTTTGGAACGGTCTTTTTGCTTATCATCTCTTCCATCGGTAGCTACGAAGCGTTTCATTATACCGAGTCGGTTGAATTCTGTGGGAAGCTGTGCCACGAGGTCATGGAGCCTGAATATGTCACATACCATGGTTCATCCCATGAGCGTGTAGCCTGTGTGGAATGTCATGTGGGATCGGGAGCCAGCTGGTATGTAAAAAGCAAGATGTCGGGTTTATACCAGGTATATTCAGTTTTAGCCAATAAATTCCCACGGCCTATTCCTACGCCTATTGCCAATTTGCGCCCTGCACAGGAAACCTGTGAGCAGTGCCACTGGCCAGCCAAGTTTTATGACCGTAAAGTGAAGCATCTGCAATCCTTTTTGGCCGATGAAGCCAATACCGAACATGTGATTCATCTGCAGATGAAAACCAGTTCGCAGATGACAGCAGCTGGAATGGAAGCAGGCATTCACCAGCACATCAGCCCGGACGTGATCATCGAATACAAAACTACCCAGGATAATCGTCAGGTCATTCCCTGGGTGAAATATACCAACAAAGCCACAGGAGCCAGTGAGATCTTTACCGACAGTGAAAACCCGCTCAGCCAGGCACAGCTTGATTCACTTGAAACCAGGGTGATGGACTGTCTGGACTGTCATAACCGTCCTTCTCACAATTACAATGTTCCTCAGAACTTTGTCGATAAGTCTATCAGCACCGGCAAGATATCCAAAACATTGCCGGGAATTAAGCAAATAGCCATGACGGCCTTGTACAAGGAATATTCAACCAAGGATAGCGCATTTATGGGAATCAACGATCAGGTGACTGAATATTATCAATCCACCTTCCCCGATGTCCTGTCTGCAAGGAAAGGGGAAGTTGACCAGGCCATTGGTGAAATAAAGAATGGATATGCCAATAACATTTTCCCATTCATGAAAGCCGATTGGAGGAAATATCCCAACAACGTAGGGCATATGGAATACGATGGTTGCTTCCGATGTCACAACGACCGCCATGCCACGAATCAGGGAAAGGTTATTTCCAAGGATTGTAATTTATGCCATGTCATCCAGGCCCAAACATCTCCTGAAGGCATGCAGTATTCCAATTCGAATGAGCCGTTGGAATTCATTCACCCCGTGGATACGGACGATGCCTGGAAGACCGAATCGTGTGCTTCATGCCATGCTCAGCTCTATTAATAAAAAAAGAAATGATTTGTAGAATGAATGGCTTGGTTTTTGCGTTTTAATAAAAAATAATGCATTTTTGTCGAATTGAAAGTGATTGAAAATCACTAGATAATGAACATAGTGCAGAGGATATTCAAATAATTCTTTTAAAACTACTCAATTATGAATTTAAAGAAACTGGTTTTTTTAATGGGAATGGCTATATTTTCTTTTTCATTTGCTAATGCTCAGACTCCCAAATACGTAGGAGCAGCCAAATGTAAGATGTGCCATAACAAAGCAGAAAAAGGGGGCCAATTCAGCGAATGGCAGGCAGGACCTCATGCCAATGCCTTGAAAGTGTTGAAAGGTGACGAAGCTAAAAATCCAAAATGTTTGAAATGCCACTCAACAGCTGCTAGTGTAGATGCAAGCTTGCATGCCGGCATTACTCCTGGCGAAGGTGTTTCTTGCGAATCGTGCCATGGACCAGGTAGCCTTTACAAAACAGCTACGATCATGAAAGATGAGAAAGCTTCTTTAGCTAAAGGAATGTTTCATCCGGAAGAAAAAGTATGTAAAAAATGTCACAATCCTGAAAGCCCAACTTTCAAAGGTTTCAACTACAAGGAAGCAGTGGCTAAAATTTCCCATGACGACCCAACAACTAAATAAATTCGGGTTGTACTCTTAAATTGAAAAAATTCCTTTGTTTTAACCTTAAAGCAAAGGAGTTTTTTTAGTTACTAAGCCTATCTAATCTTCTGACCAAAAATCATTCTCATTAGTATTATTAGTTTCTTTAAGAAAAATAAATCATATGAATAAGGTGTTTTCATTTGTCTTTTCAATGCTTTTCAGCGTTATCCTTCTAATGATATTTGCCATGTCAATAGCATACGCCACGTTTATTGAAAATGATTATGGTACAGAAACGGCACAGGCATTAATTTATCAGGCTTGGTGGTTCGAGCTGCTGCTTGCAGTAGGTGCTGTAAACCTGGCAGGTAGTGTTGTAAAGTATAAGCTAGTGAACCGTAAGAAGTGGGCGATTCTTTTATTCCACTTAGCCTTCATCGTCATTATTATAGGGGCAGGCGTTACCCGGTATTTTGGTTTTGAAGGAAGCATGCACATTCGCGAGGGTGCATCCAATAATCAGATTGTATCTGAAGCCACTTATATTACATTAAAGGCAAGTGCGCAAGGGAAGGAAGTAAATAACTTTACCCAGGTTAAGTTTACCCCCAATACCAGTAATCGGTACAAGGAAACGTTGGAGCTTGACGGTAAATTAGTTACCATCGAAAATGAATTATTTGTTCCCAATGCTTCCGAAACACTGGTGCCGGATGCCAACGGAAATCCCATTATTTCACTTATTTACAGTGATAAAAATATTCAACGTGTTGATTTTTTACTGAATAGAAACGAGAAGAAAACCCAAGGTGCGCTTAGCTTTGGTTTTGAAACAGGCGAGGGCTCGGCAAATGTTGTATTCTCGGGCAGTGGCGCAAATTTAACGATGCTCTCAGCTGATACCATCTCCGTATCCAACATGATGGGACAGGCAGGGGAGAAGCTGTCCCCGATGGTTTCTCACCCGGTGGTGCCCAATAAATTCTATACTCTGGGCAATTCGCTCTTTGTACTTAAAAGTTATTTCCCAAAGGCTATTCCCACCTTAGTTCAGGTACCTGATGAAACAGGTGAAGGCGGAGTTCATGCCTTTACAGCCAAAGTTACGTCAGGCACTGAAACCAGAAGAGTGAATGTGTTTGGAAGAAGCGGGATGTTTGTTGAACCGGCTACCTGTACAATCAATGGCATCAATTTAAGCCTTTCCTATGGCCCCATTGTCCGGGATCTGCCTTTCAGCATCTACCTGAAGGATTTCCAGCTGGAACGTTATCCGGGTTCTAACAGCCCCTCATCCTATGCCAGTGAAATTGTATTGAAAGATCCCACTACATCACTGGAAAAGCCTTTCCGCATATTTATGAACAACATTTTAAATTACAATGGCTACCGCTTCTTTCAGTCATCCTTCGACAAGGACGAAAAAGGAACCATCCTTTCCGTGAATCAGGATTACTGGGGAACCATGGTCACCTATATCGGATACTTTTTAATGATCGTAGGCATGATATTTACCTTGGTAAGCCCTGGAAGCCGTTTCCAGAAAGTAATTCGTCTTAGTTCCAAACTACAGGCGCAGCGTAAAGCAGGAAAAGCATTTGTTCTGTTGGCCTTCCTTTCCTTGTCCGCGGCAATGGGTAATTCAGCCTTTGCTGCCGATACTTCCAAAGACGATCATGTCAAATCCTTCGGACGACTGCTGGTGCAGGACCATGCCGGACGTATCGAGCCGGTGCATACCTTGGCCTCTGACCTTTTACGCAAAATATCCAAGGAAAGCACCTGGGAAGGCCTTACTCCCGTTGAACTGTTTATCGAAATGAGTGCCAACCCGGAGAAATGGAAGAATACTCCGTTTATAAAGGTTGATAACGGTGAGTTGCAGAAAAAACTGGGCGTTTCAGGTAAGTTTGTTTCTTTCGCTCAAATGTTTGATCAGGCAGGAAATTACCGGTTGAATAACCTGGTGCAGGAAGCATACAATAAAAAGCAAACTACCAGGAACAAGTACGATAAGGAGATCATCAACCTGGATGAACGCCTGAATATCTGCTACCAGATCTTTAACGGTGAATTTTTAAAAATCTTCCCTGTGCCCAATGATTCCAACAAAACCTGGGCTACCCCTTCAACGCTGCCGCCTACGATGAGCAAGACGGAATATGATTTTGCGGCAAGCATCCTTAAGCTGTATTACGATGAATTTAACAGTGCAGCCACTTCCGGGAACTATGCAAAACCCGAAGAATATCTGGGATACATTAAGAAGTACCAGAGTACCCATGGAGCAGATATTATGGTCTCATCAACCAAAGTAAGCCTGGAGATTTTTTACAACAAGTTTAACATCTTCGGAAAGCTGGCTAAAACTTTTGCCTTGCTAGGATTCGTGTTGCTGATTTTCCATTTCATGCTCATATTCAAGCCAACGGCCAGTTATTCAAAACTCATTAAAGGAGGTACAGTGCTTATTTTCCTGGCATTCCTTCTTTATACAGCCGGTTTGGGTATTCGCTGGTATATTTCAGGCCATGCCCCCTGGAGCAACGGTTATGAAACGATGATCTATATTGGCTGGGCAACCATCCTCTCGGGCTTTATCTTTGCACGCCGCTCACCTATCAGTTTGGCTGTTACAACCATCCTGACCGGAATCATTTTATTCGTGGCTGGCATGAGCTGGATGAACCCTGAAATCACCAACCTTGTTCCGGTACTTAAATCTTACTGGCTGATTGTCCATGTGGCTGTCATTACGGCCAGCTACGGATTCCTGGCCATGGGAGCCTTGTTGGGCATGCTGAACCTGGTTTTGATGATTGTAAGAAATCCAAAGAACGAAAAGAATATCCGCTTTACCATTCTGGAAGTGTCCTATATCATTGAAATGGCCCTGATGATCGGCCTTTTGATGCTTATCATCGGGTCTTTTATTGGCGGTGTATGGGCCAATGAATCGTGGGGCCGTTACTGGGGCTGGGACCCAAAAGAAACCTGGGCATTGGTAACCGTTTTGGTTTATACCATCATCCTTCACCTTCGTAAAATCCCCGGACTGAAGAGCATCATTGGGCTAAGCAGCCTCGCATTGGTGGGTTTAAGCTCTGTGCTGATGACTTTCTTCGGCGTAAACTACTACCTCTCGGGAATGCATTCCTATGGAGCAGGCGATCCTCCTCCAATCCCCAATGCCCTTTATATTTCCATTGTAGTGATTGCATTGCTTATCTTTGCCGCTTACCGTGCAGAAGATAAAAAAGGCCAGATTGAGGATATCAATGATGCCGACCTTGAAGTGGAAGGTGAAGTTAAACCCAAGCTTAAATAACCCTTATCCGGATTATAATTGCATAAAGAAAGGCCTTTCGTTTAATTAGCGAAAGGCCTTTCTTCTTTTTAGGATTGACATCCGTCGAATCTATTCAAATTCCGATGGAGTAATCCACTCTCATCATCATCCCTTCATTCCAATTATCGGTACCAAGGAGAGCCTAAACATCAAGTAGTCGTAAAAAGAAAATCCAAAGCTTTCAAATTCCTGATTGTAAAAGTGCCGGTGCCATGCATTTTGCGTATGAATCCGAAATGTTGGGGTGTCTAGGATATAGTTTAACCTTTCAGACATTGAGAAGTGATCAGTACCCAGTGATCAGGGTTTCAGTCCAGGCAACTTTTACTTTTGACTTTCTACTTTTGCCTTGAAACATTTCCTTTCGGTTCCAGGCATCTTCTCAGTATTTCCGGTTGATCCCATTTTTCCTGTCATAATCCAATTTGTAAATCAATTGTGAACAATTTATAAATAGGCTGAGTATCGCTTGTAAATCAATAGATACGCAAGCAAAACACAATGTATTTACAAGTGATACACAAGTTATACACAAACTAGGATAAGCTGGGGACAGGATGCTATCTGAAACATCCAATTAAAAAGCATCCGCTGCAAAGTGAGATACACTTTCTGTTCATTGGAATGCCTGAAAGCCATAGCCTGTTGGATTATTATCCAACCGCTATTTAGCTTTTCCCTTTTCTTGTTTAGCGTGATTAGTTTTTGCGGTAGAAATACTTTCCTGTAATCAGTAAGCCTGTAAAAACAAATGCTCCGAACATCAGACTGCTTGCTGCAACTTGCATTCCGCCTGAAATAACATGGCCACTGGTACATCCACTAGCCATTCGTGCACCAAGGAGCATGATGAATCCTCCAATAAAAGCCCAGAAAATGCGTTTGGTTTTTGATGTTCCCTGTGTCTTGGACCATCCTTTATGGATTAGGCGAAACTTGAACTCTCTACGGATTAATGAAATCACCAATCCTGATAAAGCAGCTCCGCCCAAAAAGATGAGTTCCCAGCTTCCCGGCTTTTCCAGGGA
>JACMKG010000024.1 GCA_014380255.1 Prolixibacteraceae bacterium
ATGGCTCTTGTTCTTTTTGCATTCAATTTAAAGAATCTGGATTACCCGCAGCCCCTTACTATTAATTATTCAGGAATAGACAACTTCATAAAGTTTGTTACCTCTTTTTCTGAAGTTAAGGAGATGAGAGAAAAAGAGAACCTGGAGATCATTGCCATCAATCGTTTGCTAAAACCGGTGCGGGATCAGATTGGAGACGCGACTGTTGACATTTATCCAAATGATCTGACCATTATTGCTGCCAACAGCTTGAACTGGAAGCCTCGCCCGATTATACAATCCTACGTGACTTATACTTCCTGGCTTGATAAAAAGAATGCAGATCATTTCCGAAGTTCGGAAGCTCCTCAGTTCTTTGTTTTCAGACTGAATAATAACTCCCATGATTTGAATGGCGGCACGCTGGAAAGCATGGATAACCGCTATTTGTTGAATGACGAGCCCAATACATTGATTGAACTAATTAGGAATTATCAACGGATTTATGCAGACAATAATTTTCTTGTATACAGCAGACGTCCACAGAAAATGGATATCAATTCCATCGTTACTCAAACATCCCAGGGTAAGTGGTATCAGTGGATTTCGGTACCTGACACAGCCAGTCAGGTTAAACGGCTAAAACTTCATGTCAAACGAAGCCTTGCAGGAGATATCAAAAGTTTCCTGTACAAAGACGAACTCTACTATCTGTATCTTAAAACTCAAAATGGGAATACACTCAAATACCGTATTGTTCCTCAGAATGCAGCCGATGGAATCTGGATTTCGCCCTTTTTAACCAGTGCTTCAGATCATGCGCCTGCTGAAATAATCACTCAGGTCATGTTGATCTGTTCGGATAAAAACATGGTAGAAAATACTTTTTCTTTTGAATGGGAATATTTGAACCTGGAAGAAAAAGCGATCTCTCATTTCTTCGGAAAAGATTCGGTGAAAGTGAATGAGGTATATCTGGATGAAACCATGGATTTTGTTTCACCTAGCCCAAACTGGCATGGGTTTAATGCTGAAAACGTTCAGGAAGACACTTCATTGAATCAAAAATATTACAGATTAGAACCGCAGGCATACTCTCCTACATTAAAAATAACTACCGATTCTGTCCCGGCCGGTTCTACCCGAATAAGTGTCGACTGTTGGATCAAAGCCAGGAAACAGACTCCTTCAAGCATTGTTATTGAAACAGAGGATGCTGCCGGAGAAAAAAGCTGGCATGGGATGGGAATTCAACAACAAATATTTGATGCACAAGAACTAAATCATGTCTTCAGTTACATTAATTTAAGCGCTCCTGTGGCTAAGCTAACCGTTTATCTATGGAATAATGACGATAAGCCCGTATTTATTTATTCGATGCAGGTGAAAATGATAAAACTATAGACAACAATGATTTATTAATTGCCTCCTTGATTAACCAACACCTTTTATTTCCCTAAAACTCGAAAAGCTTAGGTGATTAGGGGGTTATTCCTTCTTCAGTCCATTAATCTATTTGCGAAAAGAGTTTTACCCGGGATTTTGTAAACAGACTGATGGAAAAGATCCATTTAATTTCTATGGAAATAGACTGCGATTTAACCGGTGGGAAATAGACGCACTAGCCTATCCTGTTTCACCTAATCATTTATTCTAAAGATTTTTAAGCAAATTCTGAAGGCTGCAAACAGATAGCTCCTTTCTACCCAAATCTCATCTGCCATATTTATTGATCTTGTCTTACCTGTTTCATACCTTTGTCTTACTTGATTCTTAACTCATTCTTCTTTAATTCGAATATAATACGTATATAATTCGAATATAATTCGAAAAAGTACGAATAATATACCTATTATATTTGTATTATATTCGAATTATATACGTATTAAAGAAAATACTGGTACGAATGGAATAAAACAAAGGTATGAAAAGAACATCGTGAAAACTTTGTGTTAGGAGGATTGGTGTAATCGATAAGGAGTTATTTGATGCTGCCACAGGAATTGCTGAAAGTGATTATGCAGGTTAATTGGGCTTTATTGGTGGATGAATACTAAAAAAAGCACCATTTCATGAATGCCCCAGAGCAAACCGGATAGGATAGAAGTGGTGTATTTTATGGAGAAAAAATATAAGTATGAAGAGTTTTAATGAAATCCTTAATATCCTTTTTTTTCTTTCTATATGACAAGCACAAGTCTACCATACTGTCGGTGCTACGCACCTTCAAAAGCTGAGCTAGCAGCTTTTTACTACCATACTTTCAGTGCTATGCACCTTTATAGCCGCGTTAGCGGTAATAGTATGGTAGAATTAGCACACCATGCCCAAAAAGCCGCGTTAGCGGTGACACTGATCTGGGATGAATTACACCTCATAAGGTTATTTATTTTGGTGTTCGGTTCAAAAACTGAGAGGACTTAGTAACTGGTTGTCCACCCACTTACACTAACGTAATATGCCTTGTATTGAATTCATACTTTTATAGGTATAGATCAGGATTCCTTTCCTCCCATAAAAAAAGCCGGTCCCTATGCAGAGACCGGCTTTCTATTGGATTATCGTAACTTTTAAGCTTATTTCTTGATTGCTTTTTTGAATCCGTAGATGGCTGAAGCGCCCAGTTCTTCTTCAATGCGAAGCAGCTGGTTGTATTTGGCCATACGGTCGGAACGGCTCAATGAACCTGTTTTGATCTGTCCGGCGTTGGTAGCAACAGCAATATCGGCAATGGTCGAATCTTCTGTTTCACCTGAACGGTGTGAAGTAACTGAAGTGTAACCTGCACGGTGAGCCATTTCGATGGCATCCAGTGTTTCAGTCAAAGTACCAATCTGGTTAACTTTGATAAGGATAGAGTTAGCGGCTCCCAATTCGATTCCTTTTTTCAGGTATTCAACATTGGTTACAAATAAATCGTCGCCTACCAACTGGCATTTGTCGCCTAGTTTCTTGGTTAATTCAACCCAGCCTTTCCAGTCACTTTCGTTCATACCATCCTCGATCGAGTCGATCGGATAGTTGGAAACCAGGGAAGCAAGGAAATCAGCCTGTTCGGCAGAGTTTCTCTTAACGCCATTGGCTCCTTCGAACTTGGAGTAATCGTATATACCGTCTTTGAAGAACTCAGAGGCAGCACAGTCCAACGCGATTGATACATCACCGCCATCTTCTGCACGTCCTGGCTTGTACCCGGCATTTTTGATTGCACGGATAATACTTTCAAGAGCATCTTCTGTTCCATTCAGTTTAGGGGCAAATCCACCTTCGTCACCAACAGCAGTGCTTAAGCCACGATCATGAAGTACTTTCTTCAGGTGATGAAACACTTCAGCACCCATACGTAAGCCTTCACGGAAAGAAGTAGCGCCAATGGGGCGAATCATGAATTCCTGGAAAGCAATAGGGGCATCTGAATGAGAACCACCATTGATGATGTTCATCATTGGAACAGGCAATGTTTTGGCATTGGTACCACCGATGTAGCGGTACAATGGTATTTGCAGGTAATCGGCAGCAGCCCTGGCAACGGCCAGCGAAACTCCCAGCATCGCATTGGCTCCCAGCTTCGATTTTGTTTTGGTGCCGTCAAGAGCAATCAACTTCTTATCGATACCTACCTGATCCAAAGCGCTCATGCCCATGATTTCCTTGGCAATGACAGTGTTTACATTGGCAACAGCTTTCTGTACACCTTTACCTAAGTAACGGCCTTTGTCGCCATCGCGCAACTCAATAGCTTCATTTTCACCGGTTGATGCACCCGATGGAACAGCAGCGCGGCCAAATGCTCCACTCTCAAGGGTTACTTCTACTTCAACGGTTGGATTACCACGTGAATCCAGAATTTCTCTACCAACGACTTTATCAATAAACATTGTAATAGGGTTTATAATTAAACTTAAATAACTAATTTATCTTCCAAAAGATTAATTGTTAAAGATATTTCTATGAGGAACAAATATAAGAAAAGCAACTGAATAAAGGAGGATACTGTCAACGCCTAACGTTGAATTAATCAACAATTTAATATATAATTATCAAAGTCAATCTGCAAACCATGCGCCCTTCTTCTTTCACCTTTTTTAATTTACCTGAAAGTACCTATCTTCATCACACCAAATTAAACAAATGATTAAACAGAATATGGTGATAAAAGTTTTGACGATCCTGCTTTTTATCCTGGCAATGCTCAACGGAAGTGCCCAAAATACGCCACTTTCCATCAAGCAGAAAATCACCTCATGGACTTCCACTCCGGCCCTGACTACGGCCAGTGTAGGCTATGCGGTAAGCGACAGCCGGACGGGAGAGATGCTCATTCAGTCAGAGCCTCAGCAAAGCCTGGTACCTGCCTCAGTGCTAAAGTTGGTAACTACTGCTACCGCTTTGGAGTTATTAGGACCTGACTTTCGTTTTGAAACCACCCTGGAAGCTGTTGGTAGTATTAGAAATGACACCCTTTTTGGTGATCTTCAAATCATTGGAGGAGGGGATGCAACGCTGGGTTCCGGGTACTTTCCTGAAAACAATCATTTTATGGATGATTGGATGAAGGGTCTCAAGAGTAAAAATATTAAGGTCGTAACCGGGAAACTTATCCTGGATGCCTCCATTTATGAATCGCAGACCATACCCGACACCTGGATTTGGGAAGACATTGGCAATTACTACGGAGCTGGAGTATCGGGCATCAACCTTTTTGATAACCTGTATGAGGTTCATTTTACTTCGCCCAAAGAAGCCGGGCTGAAAACCCGGATAAAGCATATTTATCCTGAAGTTCCCGGTCTTGAACTTAAGAATGAAGTGCTCTCTTCGGATATCAACCGTGATCAGGCCTTTATTTATGGCAGCCCGGGAGAGTACAAGAGAGTAATTCGCGGAACGATTCCCAAGAACAAAAGTGACTTTGTGATCAAGGGTTCCATGCCTGACCCATCAGCACTATTGGCTCTTCATTTTAGAAAAGAACTGGCGAAAAACAATATTTCGATTGCAGGAGAAACCGAATATGCTCCTGTGAAAAAGACGGATGACAGGATTGTTTTACGCGTGGTTAACCAATCCCCTGCCTTGCGTGAAATTATAAAGGTAACTAATTTTGAGAGCGTAAACTTGTTTGCAGAGAATTTTCTGAAACAGATATCTTATAAAAAATCAGGATTGGGAGTTACCAAAAGGGGCTGTCAGTTCATCACCGAATTTTGGAAAGAAAAGGGGATTGAAATGAATGGCTTCTATCTGAGTGATGGGAGCGGGCTGTCGCGCTTTAACGCTATCACTCCAGGGCAACTGGTGAATATTTTGAATTACATGAAAACCAAAAGTGTCCATTCCGAGGC
>JACMKG010000217.1 GCA_014380255.1 Prolixibacteraceae bacterium
ACCCACTGCCCGGTTGCAGCACCAGGAACAACAGTCTGATCCCATACAGTAGGAACTTCGCGGATAAAATCAAAGCCCTGCTGTCCTTCATACGCTTCAGGATAGTCGCATACCATCGATACATGGTTTTCCAGTATCACATACATCGCCAGCATATGGCAACGGGTTGCGAGCATGTGCGGCTTTGTTGTCTGGACCTTAAAATTTGATAGAGGCATGGCCCTGAAACCACCCAGGTGGTAGTCTGTTGGTCCTGCCAGCAAACGGGTAAAAGCTATCTCAATATCGTCATCGGGCGTTATTAAATTACCCCATTTATTGTTTTCATAATTAAGCGTTCCTTCACGTGTAGATTCATTGGGATAAGTGCGGCTCAGGCCGGTGGGCTTAGATACGCCATGAAACTGTATTTCCAAATGATGATCTGCTGCTTTTTGCAATATTTCTTCCTGTATCTTAACCATTTCCTGGTCATCCCTGTCCATAAAATCTACCATCATTCCTTTGACACCCCATTTTTCAAATAGGGTAAAAGCGGTATCAAGTTTAGGATACAACGCCAGCCAATGAACCCAAAAGCGTATGCCTACTCCTTTGCTGTTTGCATAATCGCAAATTTCCTTTATATCGAGTCCCGGTCTTGGCTTGGTTACATCCGTATTAGGTCCGGGTTGGTATTCTATTCCATCATTCTGATACCAGGCTACTCCCCGGTTACCAATTATTGAATGATACTCAATATTATTCCTTGAACAGAAATCTATATAATATTTATTAAAATTAAAATTAACACCAGCCTCAAAACTAGTGTCAGGTAGTACGTCTCCATTCCACCAATGAAAACTCGATTTGCCGGGTTTTAGCCAACCCAAATCTTTTATTTTGCATGTATCGCTAAGGTTTGTAAGTATATTTGATTCAATAAGTGCACCAACCCGGTCACTGATCATAATTACCCTCCACGGCGTATGATGTGGGAGTATTGCCTTTACCTTAATAGCCGACTGTCCCGGTAAAGGGCTTAGCTGACTTGAAAGTATTCCGTTACGTTTTATCAGCGACATGCCGGCGTAGTCAACCAGATTTGCTTCTGTGATACCCATAAAAATATTGCCCGGAAATTCAAAAAGCGCTGGCATGTCCATCAAAGTATCATTTTCAATAGCATTCAGCGGCATTACCTTATAACGATGTTCGTGGCTGGTTGTAAAATTTTCAAGGAACGCAATTCTCGCAGTTGGATTTCCGGAAAGGTTGAAATTTGTATGCTCTTCTGTAAGCGTATAGTTGTCCCAATCGTTTTGTGCAGGAATCTCGTAACGAAAAGCAACGGCGTCATTGAATACCCGAACCCTTAAATAAACTACCCTTTTCTTACCCGCACGTTCCTGCATTGAAATTTCGGCTTCTTTGTATCTTTCGTACACTTTACTTGCTTTTCCCTGAAGCAACGTATAATCCTCAATTCCATCAGTAGCGGTTATACGCCCTATTTTAATATCTTTTCCAAAAAAATCATTATTGATGAAACTAAGTCCAAGGGTGCTATGCGTTAATAAATTCTTACTTTGATAACTAACCGAATATTCCGGGCGCCCTTCCCCTGTCATGAACTGAAATTTTATCCTGCCATCAGGAGACATAACCCTTACGCTGTTTTGGGCGTTTAGCATAGCAACGCCTGCAATCAACAAAAAAGCGATCATTGATAATTTCATTCAATTGTATAAGTTGATTGATAGCAAGTTAAAATAAATTCTGGAAGAAAACAGGACTGACCTTCAGATTCAATGTTGTCAAAATATTCTCCGGATTTTCCAGATAAATCTTGCCGGCCGTTTTCCTGTTTTTGCTTATACTAAAACATAGGTACCCCCGAAGCTAAGTGCCGCCTTTAATTTTTCTATCTATTTCTGTTTGACAATTCCTAATTGAAGAATGCTTGCAGCACAAGATAAAACAGCTTCTTCCGGCTTGAGAGGCTTCCAACCCAAATCGTCTATGGCTTTTGAATTATTCATTTTTCGTTCAATACCAAGTTCAAGTAATACAGGCTTTAAGGTAGCATCGAAAAGAGAAAGGATATGTAGCATAAAATTGGGTAGTTTAAGAGAAGGTATTTTCATTTTAGGATAAGCCTTTTATAAAGTCCCAGGCGGCTTTTTCGGCAATAACCTTGCTTTTATAGTAAGGTGTTATATCCTCTTTGCTGTTCACATCTGTCCAGCTGGTTTCATCAAATATCCCGCTTCTTTTCTCTTTTGGCAGTCCATAATTGATAGCTGCCCCCGAGCTTACAATCACTACTCTTTTAATCTTGCCGGCCGCTGCCGCCGATAATATATTCAAGTTGCCATCACGTGCAGGTATTATTAAGTCGCTTTCATCCTTGGGCATTACCTTAGGAAATGGGGAAGCTATATGTTGTACATAGTCCACACCAATTATTAGCTTTTGCCATATACTTTTATCTTGAATGTCGGCTTCTACAAAACTTAAGTTGTCTGTCTGTGATGTATGTTGGGCAATGATGCTTTTAATAGCATCTACCTTTTTCATATTTCTTAATGTACCCATTACCTGATAGCCTTTTTCAAGTAGTTGAATAGCTGTATGTAAACCTACAAAACCTGTAATTCCTGTTAGCAAGACTTTTTTCCTAATTGCCATATTTTGAAATATTTATTTGACCTGCAAATGTCTAAATAAAAAATAAGCGATGACATACCAAATGAAAAGAAGTGAAGTCTTTGATAACATCGGGGTTATTCAAAATGACGCACAACGTTCAGGGCTTCGCGTTGTTGGGGAAATAGAATTCCGTCCGCCCGGAACCGCTGCTGATTGAAAAACGCATGTTGAAGATAACAACAAAAAGCCATATAGAATTCTGTGAAACTGCAACAAAAGCCATATAGAATTACAAAAAGTTTATTGTTATTCCGTCTGCACGACTTTTGCCAAACCCCTTGTTATAGGCAGTGCTGGTGATCGTACGAACTGCCACATTTTTCTTAGTTTATACATAGTTGTTCAAGGCTATTTATATCCATTGCTTTACTGTTGGAAGTCTTGAAACCCTTGCAATTCCGTGGGCTTTTTTAATCATTCTTGTGCAATACATCCATTTCTTATGAATGCGATTCAGTGAAGGATGAGACCAAGATTTCCAGGCAAAAATTATGCTTAGTCGACTAGTTGATTCTGTCTGGGAAATACCAAGGTGAAAATGGTCCCTTTTCCAAGTTCACTCTCTGCACTGATTGAACCTTCATGTATTTCTACAATACGTTTACATATAGCCAGCCCGATGCCGGTTCCTTCATATTCTGACTTCGAATGAAGACGTTTAAATGCGGTAAAAATTTTGTCCAGGTCTTCGGTTTTCATGCCAATACCATTGTCTGATACTTTTATGATTATTTGATTTCGAATAATCTCACCTGTAATGTTTATTAAAGGTGGTTGTTTCGAAAACTTCAGAGAGTTACTAATTAAATTCAGAAACAATTGAGATAAATAAGCTTCATTTCCAAAAACAGATGGTAGTTTGCCTATACGAATAGTAGCTCCTTTATCTAGTATTTTCATTTCAAGATGTTCAACAGCACTTCTAACCGCATTTTCTGTCTTTATCGGTAATAAGTGTCTCTCATCAGTTAGAGAAGAAAGTGAAAGCACATCGCTAATCATCGTACGCATCCTCTCCGAAGCCATCAGTACTTTTTGCGCGAGGTTTTTTCCAGAATCATCAAGGCTGTCTTGATTACGTGCCATTAATAAGGACGTATATGTAGTTACCTTTCGCAATGGCTCCTGCAGGTCATGAGAGGCTACATACGCGAATGCTTCTAAAGATTTGTTGGCTTCCCCAAGCTTTCTTTCAGCTTCTTCTCTTTTTAATATTTCATTCTCCAGCTCCAGATTAGTTTTTTGTTTAAAAATCTCCGGTAAGATCCGGACCAGATGATAGACTGTAAAAAGGCTGACACAGGCCGTCGCCAGGCGTAGAAGTGCGTTCAACCTGTACATAGGTACCCAGAACATGAACGCATCTATAAAATGGGTGGAACCGCATAATAGAATAAACCCCGCGAAATAGATGTAGGCCTTGTTGAATTTTAATGCGGTCTTCTTCTTGTACAAATAGTTAAGAATAAGATAGGGAATCAGAAAGTATGCGGCCCATATCATCAGCTCGCTAATAATATAGAGCCATCCATGGAAGTCAGACCAATATCCGCATTCCCACCTCGCGGGCCATTCGGATGTGCTAAAAAGCCGGCTAAAAAACTCAATCAGTTCATTCATCAGGTATCAGTTTTGTGCAAGAGGCACAGTTCTATTGGCTTTACAAGTTAAGAAAACTATGCATGGCAAATCAATCGTTCAAGGCAGTTAATTATTTGTAGGGCTCAACAATAGATGGTTAATAGTCGATTTTTTGTGGGTTGGTGTTTCGACAAGGCCTTGCCTTGAACTTAGATATTATTGGCAGGTATAATGCAGCGTTAGGTTACTCAAGTTGGAATATAAATTTCAAACTGAGCGCCTTCATTCAACTTGCCCGTTGCCGTTATAATACCGCCATGATTTTCGATAATTCTTCTGCAAATGGCAAGCCCTATCCCCGTTCCTGCATATTCTTCAAAGCTATGGAGTCGCTGGAATACTTCGAAAATTCTCTCTTTATATTCAGGCTCAAATCCGATGCCATTATCGGTAAAGTGAATATGGCAGTATTTTTTCTTACCAATTAATTTTTCCTGACTTTCCGGTTGACAAGATTCCCATAACTCTTCCCCTGTGGCGATTTTACTTTTCATAATAATGTGCGGGGGCAAATTTGGGTTTGAAAATTTCAAAGAATTACTGATCAGATTTTGCATGAGTTGACGGAACTGGAAAGGAATAACTCTTGCCTCACAGAGGTC
>JACMKG010000218.1 GCA_014380255.1 Prolixibacteraceae bacterium
ATGGCATCGGCAGCTTTGTCTTGCCTCTCAAACATGCCAGCTATCTGATCATATCAACTGAAGTGGGCAATGAATACGTGGAGCCTACCATCAAGGAGATTGCCTATGAGATGAACAGGTTGCAAACAGAGCTTGTTCCAGAGGATGAGCTGGAAACCGTTAAGAGTTACCTGTTGGGTGAGTTCCTGCGCGATTTCGATGGCCCCTTTGCCCTTGCCGGAAGCTTTAAAGCCATCAATGATTATGGATTGGACTATACTTTTTATGACGATTACCTGAAGGTTCTCAGAAGTGTAACTTCCGAAGAAATATTACGGCTGGCCCAGCAATACCTTAGCATGGAAGACTTTTATATCGTTGTGGCTGGGACAAAGGTTTAGTAATAACCTGAGTTCGATATAAGCGAATGTGGTTTGATAAAGTGCCTAAGTGCCTGAGTACCTAAGTAACAAAGTGACAAAGAGACAGAGGGACAGAGTGCCTATGTAATACAGGACACTGATCATATACTCCTTTTCAGAGAAAATCAATTCTGTAATCATCTAAAAATCAAAAAGGTGAAACTTGTCTTTCTTATATACTCAGGCACTATGTCACTTAGGCACTAAGGTACTCGTACTTCAAAAACAACGATATCTACATCGAACTCACGTTAATAACCTAAGTTTGATGTAAGAAAATAAACACATAGAGAGACAAGGCAAAAGGAAAAGCGAGACCGAAAAACTGCTGGCTAGGAAAAGTCCAAAGTCCTGCCTGTCATCTAGGTCCTGCTTGGCAAGCAGGAAGTAGATATGATGGATTCCTGTATTGGTAATTACCTATTTGGTATAACAAGTAACCTAAGAAGTTAAACGGCCGTTTTCTTCCACTTTCTTTAACAACAGTTCTTTACGGATGGGCTTGGTAATAAACTCATCACAGCCGGCTATGATAGCCCTGTGTTTGTCTTCGCTCGACATGTAGGCAGATACTGCAATAACGGGAAGATCGGGCCTAAAGGCCTTGATATGCATGGTAGCTTCAAATCCATCCATTTCAGGCATTTTAAGGTCCATTAGCACCAGTTCTACCTCCGAGTGGTCCCTGCATAGCTCCACGGCCTCGATGCCGTTCCACGCGTGCAGAATGTTAATGGAAGCATTCTTTAGAAGGATGTTGATATAAAAGAAATTGGTCTCATCATCCTCAGCCACCAGAACGGTTTGCTTATGCCTGGTATGCGTTGAAGTATCCTCCGGACTCTTGGCCTTACCGGAGCCTATCTTTTGTTCCAGTGGGATGAAAAAGTAAAAGGTGGTACCAATACCCTTCTCAGAATCCAGCCATATTCTTCCCCCCAGCAGTTCAACGAATCCTTTGGCAATGGGCAGGCCAAGACCGCTGCCTTCATATCCCCGGGTATTGGCTGTGTTCTCCTGCATGAAGCTTTCAAAGATCTGTTTCTGGCTCTCGGGCTGAATCCCGATGCCCGTGTCCCTGACAAAGAATAGCATTTCATCGTCGTTGGTCTTGTAGCCAAGAGTAATACTTCCTTCGGAGGTAAACTTAATGGCATTGTCAATTAGCTGGTACAGGATCTTTTCCAGTATATCCTTGTCGGTAATAATGCGGATCTCCTGCTCATCTTCGGGTATCTCCAGTGAAAGGGTAAGCTTTTTAGTCAGGCATGATCCTTTGAATTTCTCTATGGTCTGTTCCATTAAGCTTTTTAGCTCAATTTCTTTCTTGTAAACCAACTGGTTACCGGATGTAAGTAAGGAGATGTCCAGAAAGTTGGTAACTGTATTAATCAACCGGTCACTGCTGTTATACAGCATGGCCAGGTAGGTGTTTTTTTCTTCTGTGGGCAGGTTTGGATCGGTAAGCACTTCTGTAAAGCCCAGGATGCCATTCAATGGGGTGCGTATCTCGTGCGAGATATTGTTAATAAATGAGGTTTTAAGCTTATCGCTTGCCTCAGCCTTTTCCTTGGCTTTTATAAGGTCAAGTTCATTCTTTTTTTTCTCCGTAATATCAATCATTACACCATGTAAATCCGTTAGCTTTCCATCATTAAAAGTAGGCCTGATGTTATTCTGAAGCCATATGATGTCTCCATTGTCCAGTATATAGCGTAATTCATAACTAACCTCGTTTTGAGTGTCTGCAATTTCCTTAACATGCAGATCAATCAACTGTCTGTCGTCCGGATGTATATGATTTAAGAAAATCTGAAACCCATTCTCCTCATCTTCAGGTTCAATGCCCAGTATTCTTGCCAGATTCCTGGAATGCTTGTATTTATTGGTCGGGAGGTGATGATGCCAGCTACCCATATTTCCAATCTCCTGGGCATAGTTAAGTTCCGCCTCGCTTTGCCTGATGGCATTCTCCGAAAGTTTTCGTTCTGTAATATCTTTGCCTACCCCGCGGAATCCTTTGAATTGCTCATTGGCGTTGATAATCGAGACACCATTGATAAGTAAGCAGACCGTGCTTCCATCCTTGCCGACAATCCAGTTTTCAAGGTCTTTAATGGGTTCCCTATTTGTAATCAAATCGTTGAGTATTGCCAAAACCCTTTTGGCTTCATCGGGCAGCATGAAATCAAAGGGTGTTTTTCCGATTACTTCATCTTCAGATACTTTAAGAAGATCCAGGCCTGATTGCGAAGTATAGGTAAATTTCAGTTTTTCGTCTATTTCCCAAACCCAATCCGCCGTGCTGAAAAGAATATCCCGTAGTCGTTCTTCACTTTTACGCAAGGCTTCCTCAGCTTCTTTACGCTTATTTCGTTCTTTAGCATCTGCCAAAGCACGCTTGATGGCAAAGGGTAACCTTTCAAGCCTGTCTTTCAGCACATAGTCATCGGCGCCTTTTTTTAAAAGTTCAATGGCCAGTATTTCCCCAATGGAACCTGAAACACAGATAAAGGGAATCTCGGGGTAGTATTGATTGCGAATTTCCAGCGCTTGAAAAGCATCAAAATTGGGAAGGTTATAATCGGCCAGGACAATATCATAGCTGTTGGATTGAATGGACGAGAGAAACGCCGTCTCTTTTTCAACCCTGGAGATATTGATGTGATAGCCTGCACCCATCAATT
Organism: Prolixibacteraceae bacterium; assembly: GCA_014380255.1. The sequence continues at coordinate 3,089 of JACMKG010000218.1, forward strand.
TCTCACTGATAATTTCAAAGTCAAAGATTGAATCTTCCAGTGACAAGATATTTAAAGCCTTGGTTTCATTTAAGTTATTCATAGTTATCCTCCATCTGAGGGAAGTTCATTAAGTAAAGCCCAGAATATCCCTAATTGTTTAACGGCATCAAAGAAATCTTTAAAATTAACAGGCTTGACAACATATGCATTGACTCCCAGTTCATAACATTTTTTCAAATCAGGCTCTTCCCTGGAAGAGGTAAGCATTACCACCGGTATCATTTTCA
>JACMKG010000219.1 GCA_014380255.1 Prolixibacteraceae bacterium
AAGGGTTACCGCCTGGCGGCGCAAAGGGTTGTACACCACCAAAACGACCTGGTCCGACACCATGCTGTTCGTCTCCTGCGAGTTGTTCTCCCAGGTGAAGGTTAGCCGGTTGTCAGCTTCCGCCATACAGGAGGGGTTCAGGGCCCCGGCCAGTGATCCGCGGCAAAGCAGCACCTGGTCGTAATCGATCGTAAAGGCCGGAAAAACGCCAGAGACGGCATTTTTTAAATTGTATGCCATGGCGGCGTTGAAAGCAGACATCCTGATGGCGGCGCTTCTAAAGCCTAAGCGAAGAAAACCCTGCAAGGGGCGCAAAAAAGCGACCATCAAAGAAAACTTTGCACGCTGTTCCTGTTGTGCAGGAGTGTTGGGGTTGGTAACACTGGTTGCCAGGCCGCGCATGTAGTCGATCCCTTTCCAGCAGGCCCCGATAACGGTTCCAACCTTTCCGGAGAAACCGCCTAAAATTCCGTTAAGAATCTTTGCCATAATACTTGAAATTAAATGTAAATAATTGAATGTTGCGCTGACTCAGTTGAATGGTTGCCCGGGGTATTCTTCCTGATCATTTGCTTGGGCTAAAGGTAGGTATACATCACATACAATATTGACAATCAATTACATGTGCATCTGTTTGCACTCATTTGCACAGCAGTATTTTCTATTTGATTGAGGGTGATAGGAGTTATGGGGATGATATATAAACTATGTTCTGTTGGATGCTTTTAATAAGGGGATGATCATTCCATACTATGGATTTGCGATAGAGGTCTCGCACCTTTTAACCAAGTTAATTTTTTCTTCCAATGAGCTGAATTGCTGATTTTTTTCCAAACCTAACCTACCTGTTCAAAATAAATTTGCCATGCTACCTAACGAAGGGAAAGAGAAGTCAATCCCTTCTTTGAATCTTATTAACCGCTCAATTAGGAGAAAGTTATGCAGAGAATTACAAATAGCATAAAAAAAAGCATCAAGAAACTTTTTCAATGTCGCTCATCATAAGCGTTACTTATTGATACTATTTCTTAATAGTTGAGCATTAAGTGCCACTATAATGGTACTTAAACTCATTAATCCGGCTCCAACTGCCGGAGAAATCATAAGGCCCTGGTTATATAGTACACCTGCTGCCAATGGTAACGCTACCACGTTATAAGCGGTAGCCCAAATAAGATTCTGAATCATTTTTTTATACGTGGCTTTCCCAAAGAGTATCAGTGAAGCGATATCTTTAGGATTACTGTTTACAAGTATAATATCGGCAGTTTCAGCAGCTACATCAGTACCCGATCCAACCGCAATGCCAACATTGGCCTGAGCTAAGGCTGGAGCATCGTTAACTCCATCACCTGTCATTGCAACAAATTCGCCCTTATCCTGGAATTCCTTAATTTTATCTTGTTTTTGATGAGGTAACACATTTGCCAGAAAACCATCCATGTTTAACAATTTGCTTACATTCTCTGCAACCCTTTCATTGTCACCAGTCAGTAAAAGATTTTTTATACCTTGATCTTTAAGCACAGCAATTGCTTCAGCTGATTCTGTTCTTATTTTATCGCGCATACTTAAATAACCAATAACTTTTTCCGAAACCATAACAAAGACAACGGTTTCAACTTCTTCTTCGGTATTGTTTACAGGAACATTAATCTTATATTCCTTAATGTAATTTGGCCCAACTACTTTAACTTCCTTTCCTTCTACCTTACCCTCTAAGCCTTTCCCCGGAAGGTATTTGAAGTTTTCTGATTTTGGAACTTGAATTTTTAAATCTTTGGTTTTACGTAAAATGCTTTGAGAGATGTAGTGTTCCGAATTTTGCTCCACACCGGCAGCTAACCTTAACATTTCATTCTTATCCATATTCTTGTCAAAAGTTTCGATCCTGGTAATCTCGTGTGAGCCTTCTGTGAGGGTTCCGGTTTTATCAAATATGACCATTGTTATTTTCCTGGAATTCTCAAATGCAGTTCTATTTCTTATTAATAATCCATTTTTAGCAGACATGGCTGTAGATATGGCTACCACCAAAGGAACAGCCAGTCCTAAAGCATGAGGACATGAAATTACCATTACAGTCACCATTCTTTCTAATGCAAAATCCAGTTTAGCACCTGCAGCTAACCAGACTACAAGGGTTAGGAACCCAGCTGCCAGAGCAATGTAAGTGAGCCATTTGGCAGCTTTATCAGCCAAGTTCTGGGTTGCAGACTTGGTCCTTTGCGCTTCCTCAACAAGTTTGATAACTTTGTTCAGATAACTTTCACTTCCAGTATACTCAACGCGAAGCTTAACAGACCCATTGCCATTCAATGAGCCACCAATTACTTTATCATTTTTCTGTTTTTTTATTGGCTTGCTCTCTCCAGTCAGCATACTTTCGTTCAAATAACTCTCTCCTTCTTCAACCGTCCCATCGGCAGGCACTTTCTCTCCAGGGCGAATTAATATCAAATCCCCTTTTTTTAAATCCTCAATTCGTATATTGACAATTTCTTCATTATTTAATAAATGTGCTTCCGAGGGCATCATATCAACTAAAAGTTCAAGCGCTTGAGAAGCTCCTTTCACCGATTTCATTTCAAGCCAATGACCCAAAAGCATAATAACAATCAGTGTAGCTAATTCCCAATAAAAATCCATGCCTTTTAAACCAAAAACAGTAGCAGTGCTATAGATATAGGCAACTGAAATGGCCAACGCAATAAGCGTCATCATGCCCGCGGATTTTTGTTTAATTTCATCAACAAAACCTCTTAAAAAAGGCCAGCCTCCATAAAAAAATATGAATGAAGCAATGACCAAAACAACATATTGCGAACCAGGGAATGTGAGTTCAAAACCTAAAATATGCTGCACCATGGGAGAAAGCAGAATAACAGGTATACTTAAGACAAGCGATATCCAGAACTTAGTTTTAAATTCATTGATCATCATCGCATGATGATCATGGCCATGCGCCTGTCCTGCCTCCTTCGGCTTAGCAGATTCATGTGCATGCATCGTTATTTCCTGATGTCCTTCTCTTATTTCTTCCAAATGTTGGTGAGCCTCTTCCCTGGGATGCTGTGTGGGATGCTGAGAATGTGAATGTGTATGCCTTTTATCCATGGGGGTAATTTTTATAAGTAAACAAAACAACTCTTTACCAAAGAAATGTCAATCCTGCGCCATACTTGTAATCAGAATCATAAGTAGCATGGATGGAAATAAACCGGTAAAGAAAGTAATCAAAATCAATATTGTATTCCTTGTCTGTATTGGCACTTAAGGTTAACCTGAGTCTTCTGGTCAATGGAATATCCTCTCTTTTAAGCTGAAAACGAACTTTACCCATATGATCTACCCGAAGTTCCGATTCTATAAAAAGCGGAAGTAAATACCGTATTCCGGCAACCGCAACCTGCCTGACATCATCTTCTTTATCATTTTGTTCCTGAAAGTTACTCCGTATATCACCGCCTGCATATACCGATAAGAACTGACGTTTATCGATGTATCGTTCATAGTCTGGCTGAAATTCATAACTACCCTTATAATTAAACCTGTATTCCAAGTCAAGGACGTTGTAGTTATTCGAATAACGGGCTTCACCAAACATGCCATTTGAAGCAATTTTGGCAACACCCCAATACCACCACATCCTGTCTTCATGAAAAAGCTTCATCTTATCTTTTTCTGAAACTTGCGTATTAGGTGGCGAATTTTCGTAGCTGACTACCCTGGCCATTCCGGCCATCATATGGTAGAGAATATGGCAATGAAAAAACCAGTCTTTTTCTTCATTGGCATAAAACTCAATCACAACCTTTTCCATGGGCTGAATGTCAAACGTGTGCTTTAAAGGAGAATAATCCCCCTGTTTGTTCACAAACCTGAAGAAATGCCCGTGAAGATGCAAAGGATGGCGCATCATGGTATTGTTAATCAGTATAAACCGGACATTCTCCCCCTTTCTAATCATTATTTTATCGGATTTGGAAAGTGGAACACTGTTAAACGACCAGACATAGCGAATCATATTGCCCGTTAGCGTCAGAGGAACTTCCCTGAAGGGCTTGTGAGGGTTTAGGTTGGTAGGCTGTGGTGATCGGAGCATGTTATAATCAAAAACAACTTCACCCTGTGGTGCCTGATCCATATTTCCGGGCCCCATACTTTCGTGGTCCTTTACAAGCGTTGAGTCCACCTTTTCTTCACTAACAGAATCAGATGGCAGGGTGTTCGATTGACTTTCATGCTCCTGATGCTCCATATTATGAATGCTTTCTGCTTTTGTCACTTCTTTCTCTTCCTGCTTTTTTGAATCCTGGTTTTTACCTTTATTCATGCTGTCATGATCCATCCCTTCATGGTCCATTTCATCCATTTCTTTCCCACTCATATCCATCTTCCCATGACCCATTTGATTCATCTGGCGCATCATGGCAAAATAATCGAGTGCAGGAATATCTGGGGCATTCATCTTCATCCCTTTGCCCAGATATAATGAAGAATGACCAACAACATCAATGGAAGTAGCTCTAAGTTCATAGGCCATCCCATTTGTGGGAAGAGTAACCTCCATATCATAGGTTTCAGCAATGGCAATCATCAACCTGTCGACTTCAAACGGAACTACATCCAATCCATCAGCAGCGACAACTTTCATTTTGCCGCCCGCAAACTGAAGCCAGAAATACGATGTGGCTGCCCCGTTTATGATTCTTAATTTCACAGTTTCTCCAGGTTTGACATCCGTATAATAGCTTTGCGTTGCTCCGTTTAAAAGAAATTTATCGTAATAAACATCTGAAACATCCATTGCAGGCATCCTGTTCCACTCCGTTTTGAATCGATCACTTAAGTAACCTTTCACCAAAGCTTCTCCCCAGCTTTGAACGGCATTCTTACGAATACCATACCAGTCGGAAGCTCGCTTTAAGGTACGTAAAACCTGGTAAGGCTTCTGATCAATCCAATCGGAAAGAAGAATAACTTTCTCGTTTTTCTTGACATAGTGCTGAGGATAAATAACAATGGAACCGTATGTGCCAATCTGTTCCTGTACAAAGGTATGAGAGTGATACCAGTAGGTGCCTGTCTGAATAACAGGAAATATAAAAGTATGAGTAGTACCCGGCTTTATAGGCACTGTTGTAAGGTTGGGAACACCATCCTGTTCATTGGGTAAAAGTATGCCGTGCCAATGCACCGAGGTCTCCTCCTTTTCCAGCCGATTGTGCACCCGTATAATTGCTGTATCTCCTATCGTAAAATACAAGGTTGGTGCCGGCAGCCCACCATTTACAGCCAGCGCCTTCACTTTTTGACTAACAGAAGGCAGAATGGTATCATTAACATACAGATCGTATTCAACCGTTTTCCCACTTAGTTTGACATTCTGATACTCGAGTTGCTCATTTCGGGTCCCTCTTGCTTGTGAATCATACTGAATATGGTTATGCTGGCCATAGGAAAATGTCATTAGTAAGACTAAAATAATTATAATAAACAGACTTTTTATACACATTTGTTAGTTTTAATAATACAAGTGAAATTTAATTTTAAAACATTATCATTCTATGATTTGTTTAAATAAAGTTATTGAAATTCAACTATTTATATTAATTTAAAATTATGAATTATGAAACACACTATTTTTTTCGCCCTCCTGATGTTTGGATTCATTTCAGCTGCCTTATCTGTTAATATGGCTGCTGGTCAATCGTCAAAAAAATCTGCTCAAAAGCATTCTACCCAATATAATTGTCCAATGCATCCTGAAGTCGTTTCGGATAAACCAGGCAATTGTCCTAAATGCGGCATGAAACTGGAGAAAATGAAAGAATCAAAAGAAAGCATGAAATCCGATACTATTAAAATGCATAATCATATGAAAAAAGACACTACCTCTAAAATGCTTAAGCATAACCCTATGAAAAATGACACTACTTCTAAATTGCCTAAGCAAAACCCTATGAAAAATGATACTACATCTAAAAAACACCATCAAATGGGCATGTAGTTCATCAAAAAAGAATATCAGCAAAGCTTGATATTCTTTTTTTTAACAAATAATACACAATTATGATTATAGTAATACTTTTTAATCAGCATTACTTATTCATTGCCATCTGCTGTTGATATACATTCCATGTTTATAATAATTCTTGTTCTTCAGAGTTTTTTTACACTTTCCTCAATCCATTTTTAATGTAGAGTGAAAAATATTAAAATGCCATCCTCAATGCAATGGAGTGTTTCATCAAATTTTCAACTAAATCATCCTGCAATTTCATCATAATAATAAACCTAATGATTTTCCTGCCGTATACTTCACACATTAACATTAAATATTCACTTAAAAAATATTATTATGGCTCACAATCAAATGTACCAGGAATGCATTGACGCATGTTTGCGTTGTGCTTCAATTTGTAACCATTGTGCCTCCTCCTGTCTGCAGGAACAGGATGTCAAGATGATGGCCCGCTGTATTCAACTGGATATGGAATGCGCAGCTGTATGTTATGCTGCCGCACAGGTAATGAGTATGAACGGGCAAACCGCTGAAATGCTTTGCCGCGTATGTGCCGACATTTGCCAGGCTTGCGGCGACGAATGTGCAAAACACAGGCATATGGAACACTGCGCCGAATGTGCTGACGCTTGTTTCAAATGTGCTGAAGAATGCCACAAAATGGCGGGCGTTCATGCGTAATTCTTTAGATGCGATTTAGCCAGGCTCTATGATTAAAGAAATGATCATGTGGGTGTAACAACGCAAAATCTATTATTAATAAATCAATGAGATATAAGCAGTTTTACTAAAATATACTGCTTATATCTCATTGATTTTAATTGGAAGCGAAAAGATACTTTTCTTGTTGATTCAATTCATGTTATGCTTTATTCTATTTCCAATAATTGATAGGTCCGTAAATGGAAGTTTCTTCTTTAACTTAGGGTCTGCTGAAAAACTATAATGTCTGGAATTTTTTACACCTGTTCCAATTAATGACGACTTGCTGTTGAAAAAGGTAATGGCAAGGGAACAACAGACAGTAACCAAAGCTGGGATGTTACACGTTTCAATTTGTGAAGTTAGGGGGTATGCTGTTCGAAGAGCATTTAAACATTCACTGAAAAGCTGATTCGGACTCAGAAATAAAAGTTGTAGGTGAATGCTTGTATCTTGCTTTTTTCATAAATCCTTGCATTTATTATCTCATATATCGCTATAAATATTTAATTATCAAACAAATTATGGTTTTTCAGCAATACCTACTTAGTCTTCAAAAGTGAATAGACATAAATGATCCTCTTATGCTTGTCGTAATTTGCAATCACAACCTCTAAATCCAGAATCTGTGATTCCTTTTTACGGATTAAAATCCATTGCTATAACCAGCCCTGATACTGCGGAACTTTCGCTCCTTAGAAACATGCATCCGTTCATTCTATGAGCTGCAGAGCGGTAAGGTCCTATAAATATTGCAGAGCCGGATTTCAATTTGCTCGAAGGATAAATGTTAATGGGCCCATTTCAATCCGCTCGAATGATCGCATCACTTGAATATAGGCCCATTTAATACGGTCTAATAATGACATCAATGAATGTATGTCCAATTTCTATCTTTTTTATTTATGTTCCTCCAGCCATTCCTTCAATTCTTCAATTTCTTTTAACTGATCTTCTTTCATCATTTTGGCCATTTCTTTCATTTCCTCCGAGTGGCCAAATTCTATTTCTGCCTCGGCCATCTCAACGGCACTTCTGTGGTGATGGACCATCAAAGCTGCAAAATCATGATCAGTCTTGTTGTTCAGATATTGCATACTGACCCGGAAATCCATTTTATCCATAGCCATTTCCGATGCTTCCATGAATGCCATTCCATGCTGCTCGTTTGGCATTACCGCATGATCGTTCATAAAGTCTTCCAGCTCTTCTATTTCCATCTGCTGCATGTTTTTCATCTTTTCTGCCATCTCTTTAATTTCCTCGTTGTCGCCATGTTTCAATTCATAATCAGCCATTTCGATGGCTCCTTTGTGATGATCGATCATCATCATTGCAAAATCGTGATCCGGATCATGTGTCATTTCCATTTTATCCATGTTATCCGACATCTTATCCATTATCTTTACCATTGGATGATTCTTGTTATCGTCATTTCCATGATGGTCTATAATTTCTTCACAGGCAAGGAATGTGAAAGAAATCAATACTATAAACATAAATTTGCTCTTCATACGCTGTGTTTTAAAATTTTAACTATAAAGTTCGCATGAAAGTCGCAGTAAATCATTACACAATTTTTTATGAAGGTTACATATTTTAATACTGACAAAGTAGAATTGCATATGTCAATCAAGAGATAAATTGCTCCTTAAATGTATGCTATAGCTAATCTGCATAAGGTATTAAGAATAGAACTTTTATCTATTTTGGAATACAAATCGACCAAAGCCACTACTTTTTTTCTGGTCTATAACGGATAGTGTGGGTAATCAAATTTTAGTTTTCCGCAGAGGTAGTATATCATGTTTATAAAGTTGTTGATGTTTCGATAACCTCTGGCTCTTCTTTTTGCCAATTGTATTTTGTTGTTGATTCCTTCAATTACCCCAGCAGTAATCCTTGATTTCAAATAATTTACAATTCCAGACCAATGTGTTTTTACCGTTTTAACAAATTCAATTAAAGGTTGGATTTTTGTTTCTATTGCATAGTCGCACCAAAAGGCAAGATATCCTTGGGCTTCTTCTACATTCGGATTCTCCCAAAAGTCGTCAAACAGAACCTTTAACCGATAGGCTTCACCGAGCCTGGGATACATCATTGTTAAATAATCCAGTTCCCCTTTTTTCTTGCTTGTCAGGTTTTCATAGTTTCTTAAGAATGTGTACTTGTGGTTTTTCAATAATTCATTTCCTTTTCGCTCTTGTTGCCGTACTTTATCAACGGCTTCATTAAGAAGCTTTTTGACATGGAAACGGTCGAAGGTTATGTCTGATTTTGGAAAATTATCCATCACCCCGCTAATAAATGCAGGTGACATATCAATGCACACTTGCTTTACCTGATCGGTGTCCAGTCCTTTTTCTACAAGCTCTTTCTTCATCTGTGTAACAGAATTCGCATCTTTTCCTTCTCCGGCATGAATGACCCGTCTTGCAACAATATCAATTCCTACGGTTACATAATTGTGTCCTTTTCTGGATGAAGTCTCATCGATCCCAACATGCAGCACATTTGAAACATCGTCCCCACTGACCGCTTTGCCTATCCAATGATTGAAGATCCGCCAGATACGGGGAGATGTTTCCCTAAGTGTCTGGGAAACTTTACTCACCGGCATTTCCTGTTCTATCAATAACATAGCAAACGCTTCATACAACAATGTAAATCCACTACCGGTACGCGCCCAAGGAACCTGCACTGTTTTAGCCTTATTATCAGAATCAAGTATCCGTGGAACTCTGGCAGTTAGATAACATTCGTGTTCGAAAAAATTAAGATGTTTCCATGTACGCACATCTGTATCATAAGCCTTATATTCTTTGCCGTCAGAAAACAAAAATGTACTGCCACGCTTGAAATCAATCTCTATGGTCAATTTTCCATAGAGCATCCCTGTACTCTTTTCAAGTTTGATCTCCTCAATAAACCATGGTTCAACAATATTCAATGCTAACTTAAATATATCAGTAGAATCCATATACCTTTTTTTGCTTCTAAAGTTAAACCGTTTTATCTTTACCCACACAAATCGTTATAGAACC
>JACMKG010000220.1 GCA_014380255.1 Prolixibacteraceae bacterium
GTTTACGTGACGGGCCATATCGGTTACCTCTTCAGGTCTTTCATCAATCAGTAAAACCATCATGTATACTTCGGGATGATTGGCTGCAATAGCATTGGCAATTTCCTTCAGCAACATGGTTTTACCTGTTTTAGGCTGAGCTACGATCAATCCGCGCTGTCCTTTACCGATAGGAGCAAAGAGATCAACGATCCTGGTAGAAAGATTGTCATGGCCATTACCGGTCAGATTGAATTTTACATTCGGGAAGAGGGGAGTTAAATGTTCGAAAGGCACGCGATCACGGATGTAATCGGGAGTCCTTCCATTTATTTCAATCACCTTAATCAACGGGAAGTATTTCTCTCCTTCTTTGGGTGGACGGATCGTTCCGGTAACCGTATCGCCGGTCTTAAGTCCGAAAAGTTTGATTTGTGATTGAGAAACATAAATGTCATCCGGCGAATTCAAATAATTGAAGTCGGATGAACGTAGGAATCCATAGCCGTCGACCATAATTTCAAGAACACCTGTATTGCTAATGATGCCATCGAATTCATAAGGTCTTTCCTGGTTCTGTGGACCCTTTTGAGGTTTAGGGCCTTGGTTTTCCCTGTTTTCCCACTTTGGATTATTCTCAAAATTCTTTTTCTTGTTTTGCTGTTCCTTCATCCTATCGTCAGGTCTTTCCTGAGAATTTTCTTCTGTAACAGCATTTTCAGTACTAAGATCAGCATCCTGGGCAGCCATTGGCTTTTGTTCATCCATAACCTCTGAAGAAATCATTTCCGGTTCCATTTCCATTGGATCTTCCGGAAGAAGAATTTCCTCTCTTACCTTTATTGGTTGAGGTGAATTTTGCTTTTGAACGGGGTTTTGCTGTTTTTGATTGGGATTCTGATTAGGATTTTGATTGGGGTTTTGCTTATGCCCCGTATTTTGATTGTTGTTTGATGATCCGGCTTTAATATGCTCAGTTCTTGGGCGTTTCTTTATCTGATATTCTTTTTTGCCTTCCCTTCTTGGTTCGTTGGCTGAAGGAGCGGCAGGAGTGTTATCAGGTTCCGCTTTTTCGACAGGCGTTTCTTCAATAGCTTCGATACGCTTTTCTTCTTTTCTAAATCCAAATAATTTATTCAAGACAGAGCCTTCTTGTTTCGGTTGGTTCAAATCACGGGGTGATTTGAATTTCTTCTCTTCAGGTTTTTTTTCTGAAGCTTTAATTGCCTGATTGTCTAGAATTTTGTAAATGAGATCTTGCTTTTTATAAGATTCTACTTTTTTGATATCAAGCTCTTTTGCAATATCTTTTAAGTCAGGAAGTAATTTTCTGCTTAATTCAATAATATCATACATAATTTTTGATTGATTGTTAATATCCAAAAGGTCAAGTAATTGAAAAATATGGTTGTGGAATTGATAATTTGGATAATCGGTACTAGTTCGAATTATTTGGCAAATATAGTTAAATCCTTAAAAATAGACAAACAAATAAGAAAAAATTGCTTTCGGATTTAAAATAACATTTAAGCAAGTTGGTTTTATGTAATATCCGTAAAACAATTTCATTCAAAATAACCATCCGACATTAAATATTTACCATTCGTGTAGAAAATTATGCAATTCATATAATTCTCCTCAAAAAATTATATATATAGGTCATTAATAACTACTTTGCACTCCCCCTGAAACTTTTTTCAAGGAATAGGAATGGAATTGTTTAATTCTTTTAAGCTATCTTTTAAACTTTCATAGTTTGTAAATGTTGTAAATGCTAAAAACGTTAAAAAATGAGACAACTTAAAATTGCAAAACAGGTAACGAATAGGGAAGCATTATCGCTAGATAAATACCTGCATGAAATTGGCCGTGTTGATTTGATCACTGCAGAAGAAGAGGTAGAATTGGCTAAAAGAATTAAAAAAGGCGATAAAGCTGCTTTGGAAAGAATGATTACGGCAAATTTAAGATTTGTTGTTTCTGTTGCCAAACAATATCAGAATCAGGGCTTAAGTTTGCCTGATTTGATCAATGAAGGTAATCTTGGACTTATTAAGGCTGCACAGCGATACGATGATACCAGAGGGTTTAAATTCATATCTTACGGTGTATGGTGGATTCGCCAGGCCATTCTTCAGGCATTGGCCGAACAAGCAAGGATTGTTCGGTTGCCATTGAATAAAATTGGCTCTATTACCCGAATCAATAAAACGTTTGTAAGGCTTGAACAGGAGTATCAGCGTGAACCGACCACTGATGAGGTTGCCTTTTTGCTGGAAACCTCCAGTGATATTGTGGAAGATGCATTAAAAGTATCTTCTCATCATGTTTCAATGGATTCACCCATACATACAGATGAAACTACAAGTTTATATGATTTGATGTTAAATGAAGATTCACCCAGTCCTGATCACAGGTTAATGGAGAGTTCCCTGAGGAAGGAAATTGACAGGTCCTTGTCAACGCTCGATGAACGTGAAGCTGATGTTATTCGTTATTTTTATGGCTTATGTGGTCAACGTCAACATACTCTGGATGAAATTGGCAAAGAGTTTGGTTTGACAAGAGAGCGTGTCAGGCAGATAAAAGAAAAGACAATTAAGAAGATGAGGAATAATTATAGGAATAAACTTCTTAGAAGTTATTTGTAAAATATCAAAGCTGCTTCATGCAGCTTTTTTTATCTGGTTTTAGTTCATAAGGATAAATTTGTACTTTTGAATAAAATCTTTAATGTATGAAACTTGTTGCTCCTTCTCTTTTAGCCGCCGATTTTAATCATCTGGGCGACGTCCTAGAAATGATCAATAACAGTGAGGCTGATATGGTTCACTGTGATATAATGGACGGTGTTTTTGTGCCTAACATCTCTTTTGGAATTCCTGTTATTGAGCATATACATCAGATTTCAAAGAAACCTCTGGATGTACACCTGATGATAATTAACCCGGATAATTACATTAATAAATTCTATGAAGCGGGAGCTGCCTGGATTACTGTACACCTGGAAGCATGTACCCATCTTCATCGTACCATACAACAAATAAAGGACCTTGGAATTAAAGCCAGTGTTTGTCTTAATCCACATTCACCTGTCCATTTACTTAGCGACATTATTGAAGACCTGGATATGGTACTACTGATGTCAGTTAATCCAGGGTTTGGAGGCCAGAAATTTATCGAAAACAGTTACAGAAAGGTTGATCAGTTAAAAGATCTCATCATTCAAAGAAGATCAAGTGCCTTGATAGAGGTTGATGGTGGTGTTAACTTTGAGGTAGGAAAGAATCTTTACAATGCCGGAGCAGACATACTGGTGGCCGGAAGTTTTATCTTCGGTTCAGAAAATCCCACAGATACGATAGGCAGCTTTAAAAAGTTATAATTGTTGTGTGGCCCCGGTGTTTGAATCCACGTCATTTTAATTGTTATTTTTACACAAGTAACTCTCATTTCTAATAAGCTCATTTTGAATGTATTTATTTTCTATATTTAGAGTCACTAAATTTTAGGTGGCTAAAAACATTTATCTGCATTAATTTAGTAAAACTCTTGTTGTGGTTTGTTAGTATAAGTATATTTTAGGCTGATCGGTTGTTAAAATAAATACACATGAGTTTAATAAATCAGAAACAGTTGAGTGGTTTCTATATAACATGAATTATTCATATGGAAGAAGATAATATATATAAGAAAATTCAGGATGCGATTTCATCGTTACCCCAGAACTTTAGTGTTTTGGAGGAACAAATAGATATAGAGCTTCAGATGGAGTATTTCAATTATGGGCGTGATTTAAAGCCTGGTTTTACTCCAGAGATGATATTAGAGCATCGCGGAGACTTGTTTGATCATACGGTTCCGTTGGATGAGAAAAAGAACTTATTGGTACTGCTTGCTTCTTTAGAAAAAGTAGAAGCATTTCGTATCATCGAAAAATATTCCAAAGAACCAGACCCTGAACTGCGTGAGTGGAGTATACTGGCCTTGCAGGAAAGCAGGATGGTTATCCAAAGTTCGCTGATGGATGAACAACAGGTATATATTTCGACCGGCTTAGGCGGTAGAGGCCAAAAGCTAAGATACTTTGTTGTGATGATCGGTAAAGAAGAAAACATGGAGTATTCGCCTGTTCAGAAGAAACTGGTTAAAA
>JACMKG010000025.1 GCA_014380255.1 Prolixibacteraceae bacterium
AAAAACAAAAAGCCCCCTTTTCAGGAGGCTTTTCTATGTTTTATCGGATAGAATGCTTATTCAGCCATTTCTTTGATCTTCACATTGCGGAACCATACGTTGTCGCCATGATCCTGGAAAGCAATGTAACCTTCTTTGGCCACGTTAGCCCAATCTGGGTTCAACTCTGGGAATTTGCTGTCTTTAACAAGCTTTTTCCAGTCGTCAGTCCATAAATGGTATTCTACAACCGTTGCACCGTTTTGTTTGTGAACAACAGTTCCTTTGAAGCAAATGATTTCCACGGTATTCCATTCACCTGCAGGTTTTGCATTTTGTGGTTTTGCAGCAATAAGGTCATACAATGAACCAGCCTGACGGTTTCCGTCTTTACCCAACATAGCATCGGGGTGACGTTCGTTGTCCAGGATCTGCATCTCAGGAGCAGTCTTGTAAACGGGCCAGTCTTTCACTTCCTGACCTAAATAGAAGATGCCAGAGTTGCCACCTTCCTGAATTTTCCATTCCAGCTTTAACTGGAAGTTTTTGAATTTCTTGTCAAAGATCACATCGCCACCGTTTTCAGCGCCAGCTTCACCGGTGCCTGTGCCAATGCAATGCATGGTTCCATCCACGATTTCCCAACCTTTAGGGAATTCTGTTTTATTGTATCCTCTCCAGCCGTTTGAAGTAGTTCCATCGAACAACAATGTCCAGCCTGAGTTAGCTTCTTCGGCCATTAATTTGTTTAATTCAGGAGCTTCTGTTGTTGCTACAGCTACTGAATCTTTGTTTTCCTGTTCACCGGTTTTCTTCTGGCCACCCTGGCAAGAGGCTAACCCAATGACAATAGCTCCAGTCAGTAAAAATGAATAGACTTTTTTCATGCTAAATAATTTTAGTTTATTGAATATTGATGTTGGTTCTTGAAATAGATGTCGACAAAGTTAAGAAAACTTAAGCAAAAAGTTCAGCACCTGACAGCTTGTGTTGAAAAAAACAATAGGAATGGACTGTATTTTCAGGCTTTGGATGCTTTTGATCTATAAAGTGTTATTTTGTATAATCAGTAAATGAACCTCGGGTAAATACATTCTGATGCAATTGCCAGCTTCACAATTAACGAATTACAGGGGTTGCCTGTTTAACTCTAAAAAATCAAAGTAATTAATCCTTTAAAGTGAATTGCTTTTTGTAATTTCGGGAGACTATTTCAGAAATGAAATTAGATCATCTATTAATTGAAATTTATGAAACAGGAAAAGGTTAAAAGGATCGGTATATTGACTGCTGGGGGCGATTGCCCGGGATTAAACGCTGCTATCAGGGGAGTCGGTAAAACGGCCATGGTTCAGTACGGAATGGAAGTAATTGGCTTCTCCTCCGGATATACGGGGCTTATCTACAAGCAATACGTTGAGCTGACAGAAAAGGACCTGTCAGGTATCCTGACCTTGGGAGGTACTATTATTGGCACATCCAGAGAAAAACCTTTTAAAATAGTTACTGAGGAAGACAATGACAAGCCTGAGCTGATCAAGAAGAATTACCATGACCTGGGTCTGGATGGGTTGGTGTGTATAGGTGGCAACGGAACGATGAAAACAGCTCACCTGTTGTCGAAAATCGGGTTAAATGTGATCGGCATGCCAAAGACCATCGACAATGATGTGTATGGAACGGATCTTACCTTCGGTTTTGACTCGGCTGTTTTAATTGCCACGGAAGCGATCGACCGGTTGCATAGTACGGCAAACTCTCACGGGCGGGTAATGATCATTGAAGTCATGGGCCACAACGCAGGCTGGATTGCACTCTATGCTGGGATGGCAGGAGGGGGCGACATTATCCTCATTCCTGAAGTTGAGCATTCAATGAATAATATTTGCAATACCATCGAACAACGCTATAAAAACAACAAGCCTTATACAATTATAGTGGTGGCTGAAGGAATTGAACACCCGAAATCGATGTCGGCAGCAAGATACCTTTCCGAATCCATACAAGCACGCCTGGATGTGGAAGCTCGTGAAACTGTTTTGGGCTATACCCAGCGTGGAGGTACCCCTTCGCCCATGGACCGTATCCTGGCTACACGTTATGGCGCTTATGCAGCCCAGTGTATTGCTGAAGGAAATTTCGGCACCATGGTCGCCTTGAGAAACAACGAACTAACAACCGTTCCATTATCGGAGGTAGGAGGTAAGATGAGGTTGGTATCCTACGATAATCCTTTGCTGATAAAAGGCAGGATGATGGGCGTATCGTTTGGGGACAAATAGCCAAAGGGATACTGGCACCTGGCTTCCATCCATTGACAAGCATTGCCTTAATCAAAAGCACTGCAGGCTTGCCGATTAATAGCGGATTTTTCCAGATTTATGGCCGTGAGCTTTATATTAACTCTATGTCAGGTCTATGTTGGGGCTAACTTTGATTTCAAAATTATAGACCCAACATAGGGTTAATATAGCGTTAATATAGGGTTTTTGCCAATCACAATCACATGCAAAGCCTTTGTCTTCGCATGATTCATCGGATCAATCTAAAAACACGGTGGATAGTGATCAAAAGTGATTGCTTCAACTACTCTGGAGCCAAACCTCATTATAAATAACCAACGAGCACTATCCCATACATGTGTCACCGCTAAAGCGGTTTATGGTGCATGGCATGCCATTCTACCATACTGTGACCGCTAACGCGGCTATCCAGGTGCGTTAGCACTGAAAGTATGGTAGCACAAGGAATGTATCAAGCCTTTTTAAAGGTGCATAGCACCGACAGTATGGTGTAAAGCTTGTGTTTGATAGATAGCAGATTAATCGGTTGATAAAGGTAGGCGTTACAAACGGATGCATAAATCTATCTACCGTCTTTTGTACTTGATCCGATTCACCCTTTTATCCACCGCCTTTTAAGATTGATCCGTAAAAAAGCGCCTCTTTGAGCTTCTATTCTAAGGATTGAAGGATTGAGGGACTGTAGTACTTCTATTACTTTTGCCTTTTGCCTTTTGCCTTTTTTTACTTAATAGGTATAATAAAAGTAGTAAGCGAAAGTGCCGGTGCATGGTATCCGATGATCTGATCTTTCAGGATGATATTCGAAATAGGGGCACAGTTTTCAGAAGTGGAGGTGCGAAATGCTGATATTTTCTTTCCTGTTTTGCCGAAGGCATCCATATGCAGGTCATAAGCTTCGGGAGAGTGGGCAGTGTTAAGTACGGCCAGCACCAATTCCTTCTTATCAGGGCTAATGGCTGCCAGCATCCGATCGTTTGCTGTTTCAACAATCGTATAACCTTGTTTAAAAAAGCGGGTGATCTGCATCCTTACATACAGGTTTTTGATAACCTTGTATTCCTGGGATTTGAAGTTACACCTGATCAGGCACCACACATCGTTGGTCTCTTCCATCAGCTGCCAGTCAAGCCATGCCTGTGGTTTCATATACCGCATGTCATCCAGTAACTTTTGTGCCAGGGAAAGGTTGCTTTCAAAACTTGTTTTTCTGTTCCCACTCGGTCCGGTTTCCGACTGCCAGAAAGGCTTATTGATTGCCTTCACCAACTTGTGAGCTTCTATGCGTTCACTGTTGTTCCCAGAATAGGTATGGGTGTTCAGCTGGCCAACTAAATGCAATACATCCCCGGCCGATTGGTACTCTTTTAAAACCTTTAGAAAGGCTGCAATGCTTGTTTCATCGGAGGCTGAAAGGATGGTGTTTAGACCCGAGGTTTTGAGTTTAGGATATAGGATCCTTAGAATCTTAACTTGCGTTTGGGCATCGAAATGGCAACCTTCCTGGCTTCCTTTAAAATACCAGTAATTGGAAGTTGCCTCATTGAATGGTTCAAGGGTTTTAAATTCAAGACCGTACTGATCTTTGTAATGTTTACAAACATCCACCAGGTAATCACAAAACGCTTCGTAATACTCCGGTTTCAGGTTATCGTGCATCGGATCCAGGTTACCACCCGAACAGCCACTAAAGGTCATCCAGTAAGGAGGAGAATTGGAGAAGGCTTCAAAAACAGCATCCGGCCTTTTCTCTTTAATCTTAAGCATGATGATGCGCTGGGCTTTATCGGCCGTCCAGTCATAGGGAGCATCTGCCGATTGCTTAAAGCCTTCCATCTCGGCCCGTTTGCCTTTTCCTTTGACCATATGACCATCGATGTGTGAAGAGTCGTCACCGGCACCTATGTTATACCGAAAGATATTCATGTTCAGCTTATCGGGAGCGGTAATCAAATCAACGATGCTGTCTACCTTTGATTCCTCCCAGTTGCCTACCTGCGCCGCCCACCAGCACAGCGAGCTTCCCCAACCTTCAATGCTTTGATAGGTTTGTGAAGGATTAATGTTGATTGCGGTAGCTTTTCCCAGCTGTGCCTGTTGACTTTGTGATTTTAAAGAGAAACAAATGAATGAGCAGATAAACAGAAGGTAGATGAATCTTTTCATGAGGTGTAAGTTAATCGGTTTAGCCAGGATCGGATGATAAATCTGTTAGTGAATGCTAAAGTAGATAAAAAAGGCAAAAGGAGATGGGATAAAGTAAAAAGTAAAAAGGTTAAAGTAAAAAGGTGGAAAGGAAGACGCTCCTTTTTTCTTTTGCCTTTCATGTGTTTATAATTTTTGAACCACATAGACACATAGAGCACATATACTAATTTTTTACTATGTGTCCTATGTGTCTATGTGGTTATTTTTTCATTTAGTTATGGATGCTTATAATCATTCTCCTGTGTGTCATAATACTATTGACATGAGAGTTTCTTATTCTTTAGTCAATATGGAGTATATTTTTGTTTTAGACTTGGATTTTCTTCCATCCAGCAATCGATATACAAATTGGATTTATATATCGATCCAAGCATATTCTCTGTTTAAGGTATCTGTATAAAAAGACAAAAGCCGTCCCATATACATGGAACGGCTTTTTTTAGATTGGGTAATGATAAATTAATTAGTTTCCGTATTTCCAGAGTTTGGTACAAGCAATGGATTTGCATTCAAAGCTCTTGAAGGAATTGGGAAGATAGTTTTATCTTTTGCATCGGTAGGTTTATCCCACCATGCGTTTCCATAACGTTTCCAACGTACAAGGTCAGTACGA
>JACMKG010000221.1 GCA_014380255.1 Prolixibacteraceae bacterium
AATAATGTATAGAAATGTTGAGTAAACTTATGAAAAATATTGATTCGCAGTAATTATTATAGGAAGGAATTGAATCATAAAATATTAAAAAATCGCCCTGATTGACAACCTTTTATACATGTTCTCCAGATAGTACCCGAATGCGGTATGAACCTACGGTTTACTGGATCAAACACAAAAGGAGGTGGAGAACCTTCCACAAGGATCATACTTCCCCCATTTAAAAAATTAAATGTGATAACTCTTACCTTCAACTTTTGCCTTATTTCCTTCAGTTTTGACTTTAGCTATTCTAAGATTTCAAAACCATCGTACTTATGGGCCTTTGATTTGCTGAACATTTGCTGAAGATTCGCTGAACATTGCCTGCTTTAGATACCCATTGGTAACTCATCTGTAACCTTTCTGTATCTGAGGTTACAGAAAGGTTACAGATGGGTTACTAATGAGTTACAGATGATGGCAATGTCAAGGGAATAGCAGATGAATGATCATCGATTGAAAATCCCTCTTTATGATGGAATTGTTCTGCCCTTTTTATTAGATACCCGACACCCCAAAAAGGGTTTTCAATGCCTGGGCATGGCTGGCCCTTTGATTGGCTTTTATCTTTGCAGGAAGTTTTTTGTACATGGATTGTTATCCACCCAACTATTGCAACGGATCCGGAGTTTCATTTACACCCAAAAAGCAAAGCCAAACTATATTACCTGAGCCTGGATGAAGAACGGGAAAAAGCGAAGGGTAAAAAATCAAGAGTCAGTGGAATGCCTGTCCATCGTGTTATGCACTTCTTTTATATAAGAAGAGCACTCGTTCATTATACAACAAAGCTTACCAATTGCTTAGAAGCTTCTCTCTGATGCTTCCTGCTTCACGCTTTATTTCACAGTCTCCATTCTCCCGTTTCCCGTTTTTCTTTCTTTTTAATGAATAACCTTTAGCTTGGAAACAAATAAAGCGATGAAAAGGCCGAAGATACCAATAACGGCAAACGAGTACCGAAGTCCGGCGGCAGCTGAGATATAGCCAATCAGGGGCGGGCCCATCAGAAAGCCAAGGAAGCTGACACTTGACACGGTGGCCAGGGCAATGCCCGGGGCTACCTTGCCATTCTTGCCCGCTGTACTGTATACGGTTGGCACAATACTGGATACGCCCAGCCCGACGAGCATAAAACCGATGGTTGCCGGAATCAGGTAAGGGAAGAGCACCGAGGTAAACAGCCCGGAAGAGATCAGCACCCCGCTTACCTGCAGCAGACGCTTGCGTCCGAATTTGCTGATCAGGTAGTCGGCCACAAAACGTCCAAGGGCCATCATGATCATAAAGGAAGTATAGCCCAGGATAACCAGCGATGCAGGCGCTTTGACCACATCCTTGAAATAAATGCCGCTCCAGTCGAACATGGCTCCTTCGCTGGCCATGCTGCAAAAGCCGATTAATCCCAGCTGGAGAAGGGTACTGTCGGGTTTTGAAAAGAATTTCTTACGCGGTTCCTCCCTGGCAACACTGGCCTGAAAAGGAATCAGGAATTGGTAGTTGAGCCATACGATCAACCACACCACCAGGATGACGATCCAGAAATGAAGGTAAGGGTTCACATGCAGGTTAATCATTCCCAGCCCGATCAGTGCCCCGGTAAAGCCGGCCATGCTCCAGCCCCCGTGAAAGGAAGCCATTATAGAGCGCTCATAAAGCTTCTCGGCAGCTACCCCCTGGGTGTTGAGGGAAATGTTACACAGGTTACCTGCCAGGCCAAAGAGAAAAAGGGCCAGAGCCAGTTGCCAGCCATGGGAAACCAGTCCAACGTTGCTCAAACAGATGGTATATACGGGCAAGGCAAAGAGAAGCATTTTGCGGCTCCCGTACCGGGTAACCAGCTTGCCTGAAAAAGTCATCATCAGAAACTGACCCACTGGCAAGGCAAACAGGATACTTCCAAAGGCAGCGTCGCTGAGCTGAAGCCTGGTCTTGATATCCGGAATGCGGCTTGCCCAGGAAGCAAAACAAAGTCCCATGCTGAAATAAAATAAAGCCACTGCAATTCTGATTCTTTTCTTTTCGACAGGGATTGGTGCTTCCAGAGTTGCTGTTTGTTTAAATACGCCCATATATAGTAGTTAAAATCAACCGCTGCAAAATTACCCAATTAATAACCCTTAACCTTTGATTGGGTTTTTCTCAGTTGCTGATTTACTGACAATTTAATCTTCCGTGATGTAAAGAAGGAATTTGGCAAGGCAGAAAAAGCTTCCCGGGATTTGCTTAAAGGAAGGATGACTTCACTTCAAAAAAAGGTGTTGATTTCTTTTTTTTCTCCTTCAGAAAAAATATTTCGTGGATAAATATACCTTTCCAACGACCTTCTTTAGGCATTTTTTTCAGCAATACAAAAAATAATAAAAAAACATACAATTACATCTCGCAGATTATCAATGTAATATAAAATAAATAAAAGAATATACAATTATTTTAGTACTTTGTGTTGCATAGAACCATTTAATGTTCGTATATTTGTAAAGCCAATAACAATGTAAGAGAAGGTATAGGTTAAAAAAAAGTTCCTTGCAAATGTAACGAAACAAATAACCCCTCGTCTTACTTACAGAAAACAAGAGAAACAGAAAACAATCGGAATAAAAACTCAAGGCCATGAAAACAACAATCAGTGTTCAGAAAACAGAAAACAGAAACTTTAAAACTTCCAACATGAAAACTTTCGTTGTATTAACCGGTGTTGCAATGTTCGGCTTTATGGCCGGTGCCTATGCAACTGTGGAAAAGGGGATGGCTGCTGAAGGAAATAATCATTTTCTGGCACCGGTCTCTGTAATCAATCTGGTTCCCACAGCGGAGCTGACCCATTCGACTGAAAAGATGCTGGAAGTAGAGAGCTGGATGATCAATGAGACTTACTTTTTTTCTCCCATCCCGGCTGCTGAAGCCGAAGCGTTGATGGAGGTGATCCCGGAGGAAATGCTGGAAGTGGAAAACTGGATGATCAATGATAGTTACTTTGTTTCATCCCTTCCCGTTGCTGAAAGCGAAGAACTACTGAGCGTGGAAGGTTGGATGCTGAGTGATCAGAACTTTTCAGGAATATCCATGGAGGAAGAAAAAGAAAATACCCTTGAAGTGGAAGATTGGATGTTGAATGAATGCCTTTGGGGCAACTAATCCCCTTGGTTGGGATCGAACTATTTGATAAATATATAAGATATAAAACAATGGATCTGAATAATACAAAAGCTCAAATGCGTAAGGGAGTGCTCGAATACTGCATTCTGCTGGTCATCGATGGCAAGCCCTTGTATGCAAGCGACATCATCGAGGAATTAAAAAACTCGAAGATGATCGTGGTGGAAGGAACCCTTTACCCACTGCTTACCCGGTTGAAAAATGACGGACTACTGGCCTACAAATGGGAAGAATCAACCCAGGGGCCACCCCGAAAGTACTATGAGCTGACCGAGGAAGGCCGCTATTTTTTGAATGAAATGGGAGCCTCGTGGGACGAGTTGGTCGAAGCCGTTAAAATGATCAAAAGCCATAAATAGATCATCCTCAGTATAAAGAAAACGAATCGGATAAAATCACATACAATGAAAAAGACATTTACTATCAACATTAGCGGGAGCGTTTTTCATATCGATGAAGATGCTTTTGAAAAACTGCAGCGCTATTTACAAATGTTGAACCGTCACTTCGGCACTGCTCTCGAAGGCCAGGAAATTCTTCAGGATATTGAAGCACGCATTGCTGAACTGCTGATCGCAAAAACAGCCAACAAGGTAGAAGTGGTTACCAACGAAATGGTCGATGAGGTGATTGCCCGCATGGGACAACCCGAAGACTTCATGGAATCGCCCGATGAGGAACCTTACGTACGCCCACAGGCCAGCGCAGGCAGCGCAACGGCCGACCAGCCCATTCGCAGACGGCTGTACCGCGATGGTGAAAGCCGCGTGCTTGGAGGAGTGTGTTCAGGCCTGGGAGCCTATTTCAACATCGATGTGGTGATTCTTAGGGTGATCTTCGTGGTGCTCTTCTTCCTGGGTGTAGGAACTTCCCTTTTGCTCTACATCATCCTGTGGATCGTTGTTCCTAAAGCAAAGACCACTGCTCAGCGCCTGGAGATGAGAGGCAAGGAGGCCACGGTATCGAACATCGAGAAATCGATCCGTGAAGAGGTCAATGAAATCGGCGAGAACTACAACCGCTTTATGCATACACCCGATGGTGATAGAGGAACCACACGCATGGACCGTTTTGGCGATGTGCTGGGAAGCGTGCTGAGGGTAGTACTGAGGGTAGCCGTCCTCATATTCGGAGCAGCCCTTATCATCATTGCCATTTCCAGCCTGATCGGGTTTATAACCACCATGATTATGGGGCACTCCTTTTTACATGGCGGCCCATGGAACTTTGGCTGGGATTCGGATATCAACATGGCCAGCCTGGTGAATCACTTTGTCTCTCCGGGAGCCTATACCATCTCGGTAGTTGCCATTTCTATACTGATTGGAATTCCAATTCTGCTGCTCCTGTTTGTTGGTACCAAACTCCTGTTCAGGTATAAAACCAACAACAAGATGATTGGACTGGGAACCTTTGCCGTGTGGTTACTGGCCTTGGTTACGCTGATCTTTGTGGGAGTGAACCAGGCAGAGAACTTCTCCAAGCAAACCACTCAGACCATCACCCAGAAAGTGGATTGCACTACCTGCAAGACCATCTACCTTCAAACCAATGACGACTTGTACTCTTCACTGATCGAAGAAGATATTACCATCGACCGCATGAAAGTGGCCGAGGTGAACGGGAAAGAGAAGTTGCTCGGACATCCGCGCTTCACCATCGAGAAAAGCACGACCGGGGAATTCCTGCTCCAGATTAAAAAGCGTGCCAGAGGCACCAATACCGAAAACGCCCAGGTGAACGTGGAACAGATCGATTATAATTTCGCCCAGAAAGATTCAACCCTTCAGTTCGATCC
>JACMKG010000222.1 GCA_014380255.1 Prolixibacteraceae bacterium
TGATCAAGACTAAGAGAAAGGGTGTAAGAATCACCCTTCGTTTTCTTAACAGCTTTGCCATCCATGGTCAGCAGCTCCACCGAACGCATCGGAGCTACGGATTCCACGTGAAGGACATGGGAGGCCGGGTTGGGATACATCCTTATTTCAGCCGATTTAACGGGCTTTTCTACCTCGGTGGACAAATCCTTAAAGGCCGGTAGTTTCTGATCGCTGTACAGCCTGAACTCCCCGGGTTTTAAGAGGATGGAAGCGCTGACGTTCGCAATGTTTTCTTCTGCCCCGGTAAAGAATTCATACCAGGTACCTGTGTGCTGGAAAGTAGGGTTGATGCTCATGTCCGACATCCCGAAATTACCCAAAAGGGTAATGTTGTGATCGGCCAGGGTAAGCTGTATCTTTTTGGCCGGACCGTTAACCGAGAGGGTTTCCTTGCCTGAGGTGAATACGTCGAACTGGCTGCGAAGCCTTAACATGGCTGAATAGACAGCAAAAAGCTTAAGCCTCTGGGCATCTTCGAGGTACTCCCAGCGAATGGGCTTCTCTCCTACCCTTCCGTTCTGTTCGATGGACACATCGTAGCCCAGTTCACCAAACTGCCAGATCATCTTAGGCCCTGTAAGGGATAAGAAAAAGGCGGTGGCCAGCTGACTTCGCTGAAGGGCTGTTTCCAGCTCTTTGGTATTATAGCTGCCCAGGGTATTTCCGTAAGTAAGGGTTTTAAATACCTGGCGCTCCTCATCATGACTTTCCATGTAAGCTACCAGGCCGGGCTTGGTAAAGCCCCTTTGCTGCCAGGAGGCCCAGTTGAAATCAGATTTGCCGGATTCGTTGTAACCCATTGCAGCTTCATAAAAGCTACCCGTGGCATTTCCCCAGATCAGCATGCCGTTGCCATAGGCGGCCAGCTCTCTTTCTTCGTTATTGGGAGCAAAATGTTCTAAGATGACAATGGCTTTAGGGTTGACTTCCCATATTTTGTCAGCCATGCGTTTCAGGTTGGCAATACGGGCAGCATCGTAACCACTGCCATCACCGGGAGTATTGGTAAAGCCCTTGGTAAAGTCGAAGCGGAAGCCATCCACCTTGTATTCGGTCATCCAGTATTTATTTACCCGATCCACAAAGTCCCGGGTAGCCTGACTTTCATGGTTGAAATCCGATCCCCAGCTATAGGTGGTGTTGGGGGAAGTCTGGTTGAACCATGGGTTATCGGCTGCAGGGCGGCTTAAAGTCTCATTCCAGTACATTTTCACCATGGGTGAGGAATTGTATGAATGATTGAGCACAATGTCCTGAATGACGATAAAACCCTGCTTGTGGGCCTCGTCAATCAGTTGCTTCAGGTCTTCTTCCGTTCCATAGGCTTTATCGGGGGCAAAATAGAAATTCGGGTTATAGCCCCAGCTGTTATTTCCTTCAAATTCATTGATAGGCATCAGCTCGATGGTGTTAACACCCAGGCGCTTCAGGTAACCCAGCTTTTCCTTGACTGCCTTGTAGGTTTTCTCTGTGGTAAAGTCGCGAATCAGCAGTTCATAGATCGAAAGCTTGCTCACAGGAGGTATGGTGTAGGAAGGCGTGCTCCAGGTAAAGGGAGTCTGGGCGGTTTGCAGCACAGAGGCCCTGTCCGAGGCTTTTCCTTCGGGATAAGGCATCAGGTTGGGATAAGTGGTGGATGAGATATACTTGTCGTCGTAAGGGTCCAGCACTTTCTCGGTATAGATATCGGCCACTTTAATCCGGCCGTCAATCAGGTACTGAAAAGCATACTCCTTTTGGGGAATAAGGTTCGTGACAGGCAGCCAGAAATAGTCACCGTCTTTTTTCATCTGGTAGCTGTTAGTGGGCAGCCAGTCATTGAAATCACCGGTTATAAAAATGTGCTTTTTGCTGGGGGCATAGACGATCAGGGTAGCAGAACGATCGTCGGTATAATTGATGCCGGCTTGCAGTCCGGCAGGTCTGGTCTCGTTAATAATTGTTTCGCGGATGCAAACATACACTGAATCGCGTTTGATGGTTGTATTTTGGGTAGCCTGTATTTTGAGCCAGTAGTTGCCGGCTTCAGCAATGGTTATATTCTGGCTAAGCGATGTGCCGCTTTGAGAGGCAATCTGCTGGTTGTTTAAAAACAGTTTCAGCTCGGCTGTTGCCGTTGCTGAGGAGGTAAAAGTAAAGCTTTCGTTTTTCTCAAACACATTGATTTTGTCAGGAGTAGCGATGGCTACATTCAATCCTTCGGCATAGACGGTTACAAAGATATCCTTGCCGCCCGTGGCTTTTCCTTCGCGTGTTCCATCGGCGCTTCTGAATACAAAGGCCAGTTGCTTAATGGTTTCCCCTGCCGGCACCTTGTAGAAGGTACGGACGTCGGGCGTCATGCTAAGGGTATAGGTATTGGCCGAAGCCCTGGTGAGTCTGGGCTGGGTAGTATTGTTTCCCCAGCTTCCTATCACGTATTTCCAGTCGGAAGTGGAAGTACTTTTATCAGTAATCACTCCCGTGTGAACGTATACATCACCGGTGAAATCCTTCAGCCCGGCAGTTCCCTGAGTGGCATCAAAAGTTATGGTCAGCGCCTTATTTTCGGCAGGCAATGCCGGAGAGGTGCTCACCTGGGCGATACTGAACTGGCAAAGGGCCAGGAGCCAGAAGACAAGATAGATTCGACGTACCATGGGAGTTTAAATTAAAAAAAGCTTACCCACCCGGACTGAGTGGATAAGCTTTTTGGTGATTAATAAATTAGTTTCGTGTAACCGTTGCCTTAAGAGTCCAAGGATTTAAGGTAATGGTGTAATTACCGGCAGTTGAAACAGCAATATTTGCTCCACCCTGAGTCAGAGCATTGAGATCACCGCCCACATTTATATCCCAGGCGTCATTAGCCCTGAATTTAAATTCGGCAACCGTTAAATCAAGGGTCACTGTGAAGACCTTGTTGGTGGCATCCCAAGTCATGTTGGTATCGTTATCCCAGCCGCCCGGAGTAGCATTTCCGATCAGCCCCCACCTGTTGGCGGTATAGGTATAGGCATTCGGATTGCTTAAATCCAAGGTCATGGCATAATCCGCTTCCACAGTTACCGCAATGTTTTCACCCCCTGCATTCAGCTTTCCATCGGTGGCACCTTTGGTAAAGGTTCCGTAGTTGTAATCCCATGAATTGTTGGCCCTGAATTTAAACTCAGCAGCAGTCAGGTGTACGCCACCGATCCAGGTACGTGAAGCAGGGTCATAACTCATTTCGGTGTCCGTATTCCATTGCCCGGCAGTTGCTGAACCAATTACACCCCACACCGTAGCTACGGCTGTATAAGTAAAAGCAGTGGCATCTGCATTGAGTTTATAGTACCCTGTCGGTAAAGAAATATCACCACCGGTAGCACTTAGTTTACCGGCTCCTCCGTCACCATAGTTTGGTCCGTCCCAATTGGGTTTGGAAGCAAATTTCCACATATTAGTTGGATTAGCCATATAGACGTATCCTTCCAGTTTGGTGGGTGCAGAAGGTAAACTTTCAACCGTTGGGGATTTATCCGGAGTCCAGTCAGCCAATGTTGATCCGGGATAGCTGGCTGCCACATAGTTCCCCGGCATATACCAGGTCATTTTTGATAGATAAGGGGTCAGCTTTAAGGTAGCTACATTGGAATAAACCGGGTTCTCAAAATTGTCACCCTGACCTGCAATCACGCGAATGGCCAGATCTCCGCTTGTACCGGGGGCAATGCCTGCATTGATGGCAGCGTTGTTCAGTTCATTGACAGTGATCTCACCTGTGGCAGCTGCCCCGAAAGGCAACACCAGCGGCTTTTCAAACGTACCGCCCGCCTTATCGATCTGAACGGCATAATGAAGGGGAAGATTTCCAAACCTGGTGGCATTCCAGTTAAACGTTACCGCCTTGCCGGCAGCATTTTCTACAGCCAGGGTAAGCGGTCCTGAAGGGTCTAAGGTCAGGTTAACCGGGATGATGTAAGGGGTAACCACCACGTTCACGGCATTGGAGGTATACTGCTCATTGTTATTGGCATAGGATGAAATAATCCTCACATCCAAAGGATACGGGTCCTTCACATTTCCAAAGCTAAAGGCAATGGTATTGAGTTCCTTGGCCGTCAAAGCAGTAGTTTGCACCCCTTTTAAAACCTTGGTATACGGTTTCTTAAAATTGCTGCCAGCAGGGGCAATCTGTACAATGAACTTTTGATTCACCGAATCGGTAGCATAATCAGGCCATGTCCAGGATAGTGGAAGTACTGTTTTGTCGGAATCCGACACAGCAGCAGCCACCGTGGTTACGCTGGTAGATAAAGCAACTGATCCAGCCCCCTCTTTGTAAAAGGGTAAATCCTCTTCTTTATGGCATGCAGTAAAAACCAATGCGATTCCTACCGTTGCTAGTATTGTTTTTACGATGTTTTTCATAATTAACCATTTAGATATAAAGATTAGTTTACTGGGCTACCACCGTATATTTTCCGCGCTGGAAATCGATTGTGACCTTATAGGTACCAGCAGCAGCAGGAGCAGGGAATTGAGGATCGGAATCCTTCAATTCGAAGTCACCACCCGTAACAACGGTGCCATCCAGGGCATGATACTGCGTATTCCACACCCCGTTGGTCTGGATCAGCTTATAACCACCACCGCCTACAAATGGAACGGTCAGTTCATACAAAGTCTCGGAAATCCTGGTAAATTTCTGCGTTACATCGTAAGGCGCTTTGATCGGATTGTCCCACCCACCGGCTACAGCATTTCCGATAATCCATAAATCACCTGTTGCCGGCGGGGTAACTTTTGGTGGAATGGCATAAGGGGTAACGGCAAATTTCAGCACATTGGAATAAAGGGGCACTGAATTGTTGGTCAGCGTGGATTTAACCCTTACATCGATGTTGTGAGCCATACCCGGCTTTAATACCAACTGATTCAGCAGGTAGTCATTGAACGTACCCACCGAAATGGTCTGGCTCAGGTCCTGGCTGATGGCAAGGGCTTTTTTATTGGGGTTGGTAAAATTGGCCCCGGTGGTATCAATCTCCAGCACATAACTCACGTTTTGGGAACTAACGCCGGTAGTAAACTTATAACCAGGGTTTACCCATGAAAAGGTAATGGCCTCGTCATCTGAAGTGGCAAAAGACAAGGGGATGTCGGTTGCACTGGCAGTCAACACCGGAGCAGTACCTCCTTCAAAGTAGATCTTATTCTCATCTTTATCGCACGACCATGCAAAAGCGGCGAGCGTGAGTAATAAGAACACGAACTTGGATATGTTTTTCATTGTGTAATCTTTTAGAGGTTTTAAATTAATATCCGGGATTCTGCGTTAAGTTCGGATTAGCAGAGATATTGGCTGCAGGGATGGCGAACAGGTTATATTTGGTATCCACAGCTGTTCCTGAAGCAATGCCGCCTTTCCATGGCCATAAATAGGCCGAAGTGGTTAACTGATTGTAGCGCACCAGGTCGGTACGACGATGACCTTCCCAGAACAGTTCCCTTGCCCTTTCATCCAGGATATTCTGCAACGTCATATCCGATGAGTTAAAAGGGTCTGCTCCGGCACGTGAGCGGATAGTGTTCACATAATTTAATGCTTCGGCTGCATTGCCCCCTGTTCCGCCCCGAAGGACTGCTTCGGCATAGATCAGGTACATTTCCGGCAACCGGAAGATGGGGAAATCAATATCGGCATAGGTTCTTGTGGGATCACTTACCGGCTTACCGTCGGAACGGATGTTCACATATTTCTTGATATGGAATCCGGTAGCAAAGTTACTCACATCGTCCAGGGTAAGTATCAAGCCCTGGGCTGGAGTACCGCTGTACTTGGAGGTATAAAAGGCATCTCCCCTTTCATCG
The DNA here is from genome assembly GCA_014380255.1 of Prolixibacteraceae bacterium. The sequence continues at coordinate 5,878 of JACMKG010000222.1, forward strand.
GCTGTCCGGTCAATATTTCCAGAGCCGTCTTTCGGAAACTTATCTCCCAGCGCCTTGGTGGCCCTGTAGCCGTTCCATCCGCCTGCAACGCCATAGTCATCATGATCATCACCCGAAGCGGCATGAACAAAGAAAGTGGTATTACCATAGGCCTGACCTCTCATTCCGTCACAATTGACGGCCCATACAATCTCATTGGCTTGCTTATCGTTATCGGCCATGAACAGCTTAAAATAATCGGGCTGTAAGCTGTAACCGGCATCAATGACCTTTTTGGCATAGGTGATGGCATCGTTGTAGCGGTTTTTCCCCGTATATACCGAGGCATTCAGATAAATGCGTGCCAGTAAAGCCCAGTTGGCTGCCTGGTCCACACGTCCGTATTCGGCTGTTTTAGCAGGAGCAAGTTCTGCCTCAATTTCCTTCAGTTCCTTTTCAATAAAGAGGAACAAGCTGTCGCGGGAAATCTCGCGCGGTAAAAAGGTGCCGATTCCATCTTCTTCGGTAATAAAGGTGGATTTACCAAACAGATCCATCATTACCCAATAGTTGAAGGCACGCAAAAAACGAACTTCTGCCCTGGAGGTTTTAATCTCCTCTGCCTGATTGCCTGTAATGTTTCTGCTTGCAACCTGTTCATCGGTTGATTCACGCAGGTATTCATTAATCAGGGTAATGTTATAAATCGGGCGGGCATAGATTCCCCGGATAAAAGGATCGCTGCTGGTCCATTTAAGGTTATGGAAATCATGAATGGTCTGGTCATTCCATGCTACAATGGCCTCATCGGTTGGAAGTTCCTGGCAATTGAAGAACATGCGGATAAAGGCTACCTGGGAGCCTTCATCGAGTCCTCCACCAATATCGGGTAAATCAGCAGGTCCCCGGTTACCGGTTACCGACAATCCGCCATAGGCTTTGGCCAAAACGCTTTTGTACCCTTCGGCGTCAGCATATGCTTTCATGGCTGTCACATCATTTTGGGGGAACAAATCCAGTTTATCTGCACAAGAGGTGGCCATTACAATGGCAACACATGCAAGAAATATGTTGGTTATTATTCTACTTTTCATATCGTTCACTTATTAAATTAAAAGTCAAGGTTTAAACCAAGAGAGAACACCATTGGACGAGGATAGATGACATTATCGACACCTACATTGTTCATGTCCGAAGGGGAATACTCAGGATCCAGTCCTGAATACTTTGTAATGACAAATACATTCTGGACATTGGCCGTAATACGCAGTTCAGAGGTCCTGTCACTGAATATTTTACCTGCATTGTACCCTATGTTGATATTATCCAAACGGAAGAAAGAGGCATTCTCAATGTAATAATCCGACAGATACTGCATGTTGTTGAAACGGGTATTCAGATAATCAACCGAAGCATTTCTGATGTAAAGCATCGGATCCTTCAAGGCCCTTGCCGTACCGTTGTTTGCATTAAAGTTATTGTACAGGTAATTGCCCACCATGGCATGGCCTACCAAACCTAAAGTCCATTTCTTATAATTGACCTGCGTGTTCACGCCAATCATGAAATCGGGAGCTGGTTTTTTATAGTAGTACCGGTCGGCATCATTAATCTGTCCATCGCGGTTGATATCCTCATACAAGCCTTCGATGGGAGCACCTGTTGCATTATCATACACCTGCTTGTATACAAAAAAAGTATTGGGAGAATAACCTACCGCATGTTTACCAATTCTGTTTCCTGTACCTCCCTGGACATTGCCCACATCGATCCCTTTATAACCGGGAATATTGTTTTTCAGCAGTTTGGTAATTTCCGTTTCATTGTAAGTGACGTTAAATCCAAGGTTCCATGAAAAGTCTTTTGTCATTACAGGAATGGTGTTGATGACAAACTCAGCACCCTTGTTTTCCATGTTGCCCACGTTGGTCAGCAAAGCGATATCAAAGTTGGCACCCGGAGCAATAGGTACTACGCTCAGAAGGTCCTCGGTCTTCTTGTTGTAAAGGTCCACGCTTCCTGAAATACGGCCATTGATAAAACCAAAATCCAA
>JACMKG010000223.1 GCA_014380255.1 Prolixibacteraceae bacterium
AATACATCCGGTAGACCAAAAAAAAGATCCTATCAATATCAATAAAACAATTAATCCCAATGTCAATAAAAACTCAAACAATCCTAATAAAAGGGCTCCCAAAGGACAGGGAATGAAAATCGGTAACCAAGATAAAGGTATACATCCTGTGGAATCTCCAGTTAAAAAAAGACCTGTCGAGGTGCTGAAGCCTGCCCAGGCTTCTACTAACGGAAAATCATTTCAGACACAGGCGCCTACGTCTAACATCGTTGTTGATAACAGTCCGAGATTTAAATCTGAAAAAGAGAATTTCAATTCATCAAATACGGCAAAGTACCTTTATGTAATAGCTGCAGTCCTATTTCTTGCCTGGATTATAGGTTTCTTTTTTTATAAGTTAGATGCCAATATACATATGCTTTTGGCATTGGCAGTTATCGTGGCAGTTATCAGTTTTATGCAGGGAAAAAGAAATAAGACAGCATAGTGTCCTTAGCGGTAGAGCTAATTGAGCGCTTTAATTTATTGAAAGGATGATTAATAGATTAGTATTCAGGATTGACCCTTAGCTTTGTAAGGATCAATCCTGAAACTTTTTTACTTTTCTGAAATACAATATAAGTATTTAAATCCTCTTAAAAATAAATCATTCCCTATAATAATGGGTGAAGCATGGAAGGTATCGTCTAATGAATTTTTAGCGAGCAATGAAAATTCATTTCCTGCTTTTATCACATTTACAACTCCCGTAGCTGCCATGTATATTCGGTCTTTGGCTCCTGTGGGGGAAGAAAAAATATTCGTAATTCCTTCTACTTTCTGATTACTATAGATCACCTTGCCATCTTTTGCATTCAGGCAAGTTAATATTCCATTGTTTCCTTTGAGAAAATATAATTTTCCATCCATCAATACCGGGCTAGGCGTATAAGATGCATCCTGGTTATATTCCCAAAGAATGGCAGCGGATCCGGTAATATCACCTGTAGCTTTTGCTAAATCAATGGCTTTAATGGCGTTTCCCCTGAAACCACTCATCAGGTACAATATGCCATCCGCATACATGGGATTTGGGATCACATTGCGGGTCATACCGGCACATTCCCAGATAATGGTTCCATTGTCAGCATCGTAACTTCTCACTTTATTGGTGGCACTGGTAATAAGTTGTGCTTTTCCATTCACTTCAACAATCAAGGGCGTTGACCATGATGTAATTTCATCGCGTTCTGCAGTCCATGCATCCTTGCCTGTTTTCTTATCCAGCGCATAAAGAAATGACTTACCTTGATGGTCCCATTGGATATAAACTTTATCTTTATAGACGGCTGGTGAGCTACCTTCTCCAAAACTTGCTACAATATCCATTTGTCCAAAATCGCGTTCCCACTTTACATTTCCTTTCATATCAAGGCAATATATACCGCGTGAACCAAAGAAGGCAAATATATTTTCACCATCGGTAACAGGAGAATTAGAGGCCCAGCTACTTAATTCGTGTGTTCGTTCAATAGGCATTTCCTCCTTCACAACAGTCTGCCAATTAATCTTTCCAGAGGATTTATCAACCGATATTACTTTAAACTGATGTATTAAATCTGTCTGATTGGGTGCCATTGGGCTGGCAGGTGCTGATGCGTCTTCAATTTTAGCTTTCTTATCAGTTGCCACAGCTGTTTGCACAATGATTTGGTTATCCCATACAATAGGAGTTGCATGTCCTTTACCTGGAATTTCGACTTTCCATTTCACATTTTTAGTTTCACTGAATTCCAGTGGAACATTGCCTTCCGATGTGGAGCCAGTATTGTATAAACCCCGCCATTCGGGCCAGTGGTTGATATAGACTGATTTATCCTGTGCCTGTAGAACAATTGTCTGAAGCGAAAGTAAAAGTAAAATGCAAAAAGTCTGGATTAGGGACTGGCTAATTCGTTTTTTCATAGTTAGTTAATTAGGTTTTTGATTGATGATGTTATAGCTAATCTGATTCTTCTTAGTGACTCTTTAATAATGGAAACGTTTAATCTCTAAGAAAACAAAAGCAAATTCCTGTTGAATTCAAAAATAGTAAAAAAGCATCATGTTTGCTAGAAATGTTTATAAAGTATTGATCTTCTTTCTTTTATTGGTAGTTAAAAATGAAGCGGAAGTTATTTATCGCTTTATCTGAATTGTAGATACCGGATTAATGTTTATAAAAAATAAAGAGGAAATCTATATTTCTGCATTACGTAGTAATCCATATAAGCTTAATCCTTAAACCCTATCAAGCAGTATAGAAATAAAATAATAACCCCCAACGATCTCTTTCTGGATACTTCCTTAGGCTTTTTTGATACGCCCTTATACTTTATGCGGAGGGGTCTGAATTTTTGCATTTAGAATACTAAAAACGGGAGAATCTGTATGAAAACAGTTTCTCCCGTTCGTGTATAAGTCAGATACCTTTCTTTTGGCTTTAAGTATCCCTTTGTGTGCAATCTTATTTTACCAGCTTGGAAATCTCTTTAAATTCAGCGGCAGAGGCACTTCTTGTTAGTTCAAATAAAATAGATTCCATCGAAGTCATCAGGATTCCTTCATAACGGAAACGTTCAGAGGCAAGATCCATGTTGTCGAATGAGCGGGAAGAAACACAATCCATTACTACTATCGGTGTATATCCAGCTTCTTTAAGATCGATAGCTGTTTGAAGTACACAAACATGGGATTCGATTCCACAGATAATCACATTGGTAACTCCTGAAAATGCAAGTTTTTCTGCAACTACAGGCTCCTCAAAACAGCTGAAATCTTTCTTTTCAATGTATTGAAAGTCTTTGATAATTGATTTTATTTCAGGAATTGTATCTCCTAATCCTTTGGTATATTGTTGAGTTACAAGAAGTGGAAGCCCAAGAATTTGCAATCCCTGTATCAACTTTGAACAGTTCTCAATGAGTTGTTCATTTTCTTCCATTACGGGAACCAATCGTTCCTGGATATCCACTACTAAGCCAACGGTGTTTTCTTTTAAAATGCGCATATTAATATTGTTTCAAATTAAAGTTCATCTTTTAATGAGTATTGAGATGATGGATGATTAAATGGTTAACGGTTAAATGGTTGGAAAAGTTGCTCTTGTTAAAAGGGTTGATGCTTATATCCAAGCAATAAATCGTACATTGTACCCGCCTGCCTCATGCAAGAACAAAGAAAGCGGCAGGAATTGTCTAATTGTAAATAGCCAAATAACTGCCTACTTATTTAACCCTGCTTGTAATCGAGAGCGGTCGCCAAGATATCCTCCGTGATGGCGTTTGGCATATTCCGCATTGTTGAAGCCAATACGTTTCATCATCATCACAACCAGAACATCACCAATAACTGTCATCACCGTAGTCGAAGTGCTGGGTGTTAGACCAAGGATACACACTTCCTTTGGGTTTCCGGTTTCAAGACATACATCTGACATTTGAGCCAGCTGTGAATCCTTGTTGCTGGTAATCACTATCACAGGTAAATTTTTGTGTAAATTTTCAGCAAGATCAACGAGTTCAAGTATCTCTCTGGTCTTTCCTGAATTTGAGATAAGCAAAAGTACATCGTTGGGCTGTATAACGCCAAGGTCGCCATGTTGAGCATCACTGGGGTGTAAGAATACAGATGGAGTGCCGGTGGAGCTGAAAGTTGTTGCAATATTTAATGCAATTTGTCCTGCTTTCCCCATTCCTGAGGCAACCAACTTTCCTTTGAGTTTATGTACCCGTTCTTCAATAATGCAAATGGCCTTTTCAAAAGCATCGTTTACCGGGATATTCTGAATTGCTTCGGCTTCCTGACGAAGTACTTCTCTGATTTCTTCAAGCATGAGATTAATTTTATGAGCAGCAAAATTATTCTAAAAAACCATATGAAGGCTCAAAAACATCCTCGATTCTTTTATTTTTCATAGGTATTTTAGGGAACAATTTATTGTAAGCTCTGTTTACATGTTATTAAAATATCATTTCTATCGTTAAAGTGTGCTTTTAAATGTGCACATTTAAAACATTAAAAAAGACCAAGAAACTAACTTACGATCTGAATTATGAAAATTCATGAATATCAAGCCAGACAAATTTTCAGGGATTATGGCATTCCTGTACCCGAAGGAGTAGTATGTTACACAGTGAACGAGGTAGAAAAAGCTGCTCAAAAAATTAATAGCATGTGTGTAGTAAAGGCTCAGGTGTTGACCGGGGGCCGTGGTAAGGCAGGCGGGGTTAAACTGGCCCGCACTGTGGGTGATGCGGTAACTGCTGCCAAGCAGATTCTGGGAATGGATATCAAAGGACTTACTGTTACAAAAGTTCTGGTGACTGAAGCTGTTGATATTGCTAAAGAATTTTATGTAGGGCTGATCAACGACCGCAATTCTAAAAGTATTACCCTCATGGTAAGTGCCGAAGGAGGAGTTGAAATTGAAGAAGTGGCAAAGGAAAACCCGGAAAAGATTATTAAATTATCAATTAATCCTTTGACGGGGCTTTTGGATTATCAGGCCAGAAACGTAGCTCTCAAATTGTTTGGAGACATAAAAATGGCTCAGGTAGCAGCTTCCATTTTCATTAAACTTTATAAGTTGTACATAGAAACTGATGCAACGCTGGCTGAGATAAACCCCTTGGTCTTAACTACCGACCATGAGATACTGGCCATCGACGGCAAGATGAATTTTGATGACAATGCGCTTTACCGTCAGCCTAAAATACTGGCCATGCGTGAGCCCGATGAAGATGAGGCCAAAGAGATTGCTGCACATGAAAAAGGTCTTTCGTATATTAAGCTTGACGGAAATATCGGGTGCATGGTTAACGGTGCAGGTTTGGCAATGGCTACCATGGATATGATTAAATTGTATGGAGGCTCGCCTGCCAACTTCCTGGATATTGGTGGAAGCTCGAATCCTCAAAAGGTAATTGATGCCATGAATATCCTGTTGAGCGATACCAATGTAAAGGCTGTAATGATTAATATATTTGGAGGAATAACCCGTTGCGATGATGTGGCAAGAGGCCTGATTAAAGCCCTGGAAGTGATCATTACTGATATCCCTATTGTGGTACGTTTATCTGGAACCAATGCGGAAGAAGGATTGGCTCTTTTGCAGAAAACAGGCCTTCCCACAGTTGGCTCCATGAGTGAGGCGGCCAAGAAAGCTATCGAGTTGAGCAAAAGATAGTAAATAAGAAACCTCCATGACAATCGTATATTGACACACAGGAGGATGATTATAAACAACTATATCCAAATGAACAATAAACACACCCCGAACGATTCGCGGCATAGTACACATAGAATAATTTTAAACTATGTGTACTATGTGCCTATGTGTTTCAAAATTAGATACACATGAAAAGAAAGACGTAGACGATAAAGCCATGGTCGGTCTCTTGGATAAGAGATGATACCGTGGAACTCAAACAGAATCTCTTTTAAGTTCCTTAAACACATACATGAATTTTAAACCAATCACCTAATAACTATTCAAGATGAGCATTCTAGTCAATAAAGATACCAAGCTGATTGTACAGGGCATTACCGGGCGCGATGGCAAATTCCATACTGGCAAGATGAAAGAATATGGTACCAACGTGGTGGCAGGCGTTTCGCCTGGCAAGGAAGGTGACAGCATTGAAGGTGTTCCTGTTTTTAATACCGTAGCCAGTGCCGTTGAAGCAACGGGAGCTAACACTTCCATCATTTTTGTACCTGCGCCATATGCTGCTGATGCCATTCTGGAAGCTTCCGAAGCAGGCATCAAGCTTGTAATTGCGATTAGCGAGGGTGTACCTACCCAGGATATGATTAGGATTACTCCCTTATTAAAACTTAACGGTACGCAGTTAATTGGGCCTAATTGCCCCGGATTGATCACTCCCGGAGAGTCGCTGGTGGGAATCATGCCTTCCAGGATTTTCAAAAAAGGAAACATCGGTTTTATCTCCCGCAGCGGAACATTAACCTATGAAGTGGTTAACCTTTTAACATTGAATGATTTTGGCCAGACCACTTGTGTTGGTATCGGGGGAGACCCTGTTGCAGGCTTATATTTCATTGACCTGCTGGAGCTTTTCGAGAATGATCCTGAAACAAAGGCGGTAGTTTTAATTGGTGAGATAGGGGGTGATGCTGAGGAACAAGCTGCTGCATATATTGCGGAGAAAATGACCAAGCCCGTGGTTGCATTTATTGCCGGACAAACTGCTCCTCCCGGAAAACGTATGGGTCATGCGGGTGCCATCATTTCAAGCGGATCAGGAACAGCAGCCGAAAAGATTGCCGCTTTCAACAAGGCAGGAGTTCCGGTTGCCAAAGAACCTTCAGAAATACCCATTTTACTGAGGGAAAGAATGGAAGCTGCCTATAAGATCTAGTGGTAAATCCTAAAGTGATTGTATAAAAACGATCCAGGCATTGGTAGCTGACTGCGGACAAGATATATTTACCATCGTGTTTTCCCGGCTGTCAGATACCAATGTCGGTAGCTCAATATTCTATATTCTTCAGCCGGTAGTCTGCTTTTTTTTCTTAATTTCGGGCTTCCACTCATAACGGTTATGTTGAAGCACATAAAGATCAATCCAGAGTCAGAAATTCCCAAATACAAGCAAGTCGTCGATCTGTTTGTCTCTGATATTGAAGCCGGCATCTTTAAGCATGGGCAGCGCATCCCTTCAATCAATGAAACCAGTGAAGAGTTACTTCTTTCGCGCGATACCGTAGAGAAAGCATATGTTTATATGAAAAAGAAGGGTATCCTTCTGGCTGTTAGAGGTAAGGGGTATTATATCAACCAGGTAAATGTAGGAAAGAAATTAAAGATTTACCTCCTGTTCAATAAGCTTAGCAATTACAAGCGTAACATCTATTATTCCTTTGTGAAAACAATGGGTGCCAAGGCCAGTGTTGATGTGGGCATTTATAATTACGATCCTGATGAGTTCAAAGCCCTCATTGATAATAATCTGAACAACTATGATTACTTTGTTATCCTTCCGCACTTCCGAAATGAGAATGCATCCATCAGTGAAGTTATAAAAAAGATACCCCGTGAAAAAGTACTGATTGTTGACCGTTTTCTGGATGAGCTAAAAGACTATCCCGTTGTTTATCAGGAATATGATAAGGATATCCAGTCGGCATTAACCTGTGGGCTTGATTTGCTTAAAAAATACAGCCAACTTAACCTTGTATTCCCACAGGCCGAATACTATCCGCCTTATATCGCACGCGGCTTTCGAATCTTTTGCCAAACGCATGGATTTGATTATTCCATAATTGATCGCATGGAAGAGATAGAAATCTGCCGGGGGCAAGCATACATTATCGTATCAGATGATGATTTGTATTCATTTATCCGCAAAGTAAAACAGATGAACTGGTCATTGGGTAAAGAGTGCGGGGTGGTAGCTTACAATGAAAATCCGGTAAAAGAAATCTTGTGTGATGGGATTACCACGATATCTACCAATCATGAAGAAATTGGCTATCTGGCAGCCTGCATGATTCTTACCCGGCGATTTGAAAGAATCAAAAGCCCCTTTAAGTTTATTCGACGTAATTCTTTGTAATTAAATTGAATGCTAAAACACTATTTGGCAGCAAGGTCTTTTGATTTTAGCTTTGCCTTCTTATCAATAAAACTCTAACTTAAGAATTGAATGGCTATTGGATTGTTTATCCTTCGATGGTCAAATTGTCTCACTTCCCTTTTTTTTTTCTCAAACATTTACTATCGCATAAGACAAATTCCTATCCGCATAAGTAATTAATTCTTAGTGTAAATTTGGAATCCTGCCTATTTTTTTCGCCATACCACTAACCTAAATTTGTGGAAATAATTCATAAAAAATTTGCGTATTTAAGTGAAGAGAGAATTACTTTTTTAGACCTAAACTATCCTACACAATGATACTGACAGAGAAAAACCGCGTGGAGATTACACAAAAAAACCTCATCAAAAAAAAGGATCTTCGTGGCCTTATCTTTAAGTATTATACTAATAATAACCAATATACTGCTCTTAGCTTCCATATGTCAAATTTTGAAAATGATTTATTTATTGTTGATTGGCAATTGTCTGTGGAGGAAAAATCGGGGATCGATAAATCCAGCAATTAAAGTTTAAATCATTGCCAGGGGTTTAGGCCTGCAATAGATTTCCCAATCCTCCATTAAATTTTACTGTGGAACTTGAAACAATTGGAAAAATGGTTTCCAAGGAATGATCAGGGATGTATATGTTATTTTATAATTGAAAAGATATGAAGGTTTTAATGTTTGGGTGGGAATTTCCTCCTCATATTTCAGGGGGGTTAGGTACCGCATGTTATGGCTTAACAAAAGGGTTGTCAAAACTGAATGATGTGGAAGTAACGTTTGTGGTTCCCAAAGTATTTGGGGGTGAAGATCAATCCAATATTAAACTTATAGGGGCAAATGATGTGCCGGTTATAAATAGAAAGATCAATTTGAAAGAATTTAACCAATCGGTTGAGTTTATAGAGGTAAGCTCGCGATTGGTACCCTATGTAGACCCGGAAGAATATGCCCGGCAGTCTACTTATACTGTTGAAGATACAAAATCCTTGATAGAAGTAGATCAGGAAGGAAAATTAAAATTTACAGGGAAATATGGTCCGGATCTCTTGTCTGAGATTGCCAAATATGCACTGGTAGCAAATGTAATTGCTCAGGACAATGAATTTGATGTGATTCATGCACATGACTGGTTGGCTTATCCTGCCGGTATTGCAGCGAAGAAAGTATCGGGGAAACCCTTGGTGATTCATGTTCATGCCACTGATTTTGACCGCAGTGGTGGTAGTGTTAACCCAACTGTTTATGCGATAGAAAAACTGGGAATGGATGCTGCCGATCAGATAATTGCAGTAAGTAACCTTACCAGGCAAATTGTGATTGATAAATATGGGGTTGAACCTTCAAAAGTAGTAACGGTGTATAATGCTGTCGAACCTTATGAACATGAAAATGAAGCTGTGTTTGTAAAAGGGTTTAATGAAAAGATAGTCACTTTTTTGGGCCGTATAACTACGCAGAAAGGACCTGAATATTTTGTGGAAGCAGCAAACCTTGTACTTCAGAAAATGGATAATGTACGCTTTGTAATGGCTGGAAGTGGCGATATGATGAATAAAATGATCAGGCGTGCGGCACAACTAAAAATATCTCATAAGTTCCATTTTACTGGGTTTTTAAAAGGTAATGATGTTTATAACATGCTTCAGGTTAGTGATGTCTATATCATGCCTTCTGTTTCCGAACCTTTTGGCATTTCTCCACTTGAAGCCATGCATGCCCGTGTTCCTGTAATCATCTCGAATCAATCGGGTGTTTCTGAAATACTGTCACATGCGATCAAGATAAATCATTGGGATGTTGAGGCCATGGCGGATGCCATTCACGGCATTCTGAAATACCCCAGGCTATCAAAAATGCTGGCCAGGCAAGGTAAAAAAGAAGCATGTAACCTCAAGTGGGAAAATTCAGCACGAAAGGTTAAATCAGTTTATAAATCAGCTATTCTGATGCAGTCAGTCAGCTTGAGCTAACTATCAATAAACGTAATAAAATGAGATCAATTTGTCTGTGCTTTCACGTTCATCAACCCGTAAGGCTGAAGAAATTTACATTCTTTGACATTGGGAACTCTGATTATTACTATGATGACTCCAGAAATGAAACGATTATAAAACGCGTTTCAGAGAATTGTTATATGCCAGCAAATAAGATAATCCTTGACCTAATCAATAAAAGCAACGGTCGTTTTAAGGTCTCATATTCCATTTCAGGTACCGCCCTTGAACAGTTTGACCGATATGCCCCCGAAGTCCTTGAAAGCTTTAAAGAACTTGCTTGTACGGGACATGTGGAATTTATGGCTCAGACCTATTCTCATTCATTGTCCTTTTTAAAAAGCAAGCATCAATTTGCAAGTGAAATTCAAGCCCATGGAGCTGCCATAGAATCCTTGTTTGGTAAAAAACCTGAAGTTTTTTCCAATACCGGATTAATATATTCCGATGAAATAGGAACAAGGATTGCCGCTATGGGATACAAAGCTACGCTGTGTGGAAGTCCCAATCATATACTTCAATGGAGAAGTCCCAATCAGGTATATCGTAATGCCAATAATCCGGCCTTTTCTGTTCTTTTAAAGAACCAACAGTTAAGTGATGATCTGTCCTTGCGCTTCTCGAACAACGATTGGATTGGATGGCCTTTGACAGCAAAAAAGTATGTTTCATGGTTGAATAAAACTTCTACCGAAGGAAATATCATTAACCTCTTTATGGATTATGAAACCTTCGGGGAATACCATCGGAAAGAAAGCGGGATTTTTGATTTCCTGGATTCATTTCCACGGATGGTCTTCGCAAAATCTGACTGCCAGTTTATAACCCCTTCCCAGGTCGTAGATCAATATCCGGCCATTTCAACGATCCATGTGCCATATTCGCATACCTGGGGGGATAACCAATGGAACTTGTCTGCTTGCCTGGGTAATGAACTTCAGCAGGAAGCCTTTGAACAATTATACGCGTTAAACAGGATCATCGATTATTGTACATGCCCAAAATTGAAGAAAGACTGGCAGTATCTTCAAAGCAGCGACCATTTCTATTACATGACTACCAATAGTCTTTCCGTGGCTGAAAGAAAGACTGCAGGGAACCCTTATGAAAGCCCGTACGCTGCATTTATTAATTATATGAACGTGTTAAACGATTTTACCCTTCGTTTAAAAAGGAAGACGGGGGACATTCAATTGCATGAATATGTAGATAAGAGAGAAGAAATCTCTTATACAATTTTATAAACCAATGAATAGAGAGTATACAAAATATCAGATAATCAATGGAATACGTAAAAAGGACTTTTAAACCAACAGATAATGCCATTTGTATTGAAAATGTCAGGATAACACGCTGAGAGGGTTTTTGTTATCGATGAAGATTGCATCGGTAAACCCTCTTAGGTTAAAGAAATTAATGAATGATTCGGTATATAACAAGTGATTTTGACAGGTTCAAGCCTACGGATTTCGGCTTGATCGAATCAAATTCAATAATTGTACTGTTGAAATTTAAATGAAATCCGTTGAAGGGATTCATCTTCACGGACTTTGATAATATTAATCTGGAAGGGATCTTCCTCTAATACGTTTTAAACAATGAGACAGCTAAAAATTGCACAACAGGTTACCAACAGGGATGCATTATCGCTTGATAAATACCTGCACGAAATTGGACGTTATGATCTGATCAAGGCGGATGAAGAAGTAGAATTGGCCCGAAAAATTAAGAAAGGGGATAAAGCTGCTTTGGAACGGCTCATCAAAGCAAATTTACGTTTTGTTGTATCAGTTGCAAAGCAATATCAGCACCAGGGAGTTGCTCTGCCTGATTTAATTAATGAAGGAAATATGGGCCTTATAAAAGCTGCTCAGCTATTTGACGAAACCCGGGGATTTAAGTTTATCTCGTATGCCGTTTGGTGGATTCGTCAATCAATTCTGCAGGCATTGGCTGAAAATGCGCGCATTGTACGTCTTCCTCTGAATAAAATTGGTTTGATTACCAAGATCAATAAAACGTATAATCGTCTGGAGCAAGAAAATCAATGTGATCCCTCTTTTGATGATGTGGCTTTTGAACTTCGAACCTCTGCCGATGTGGTAGAAAATGTCATCGAACTTTCTTCGCACAGTGTGTCTGTTGATGCACCTATTAATGATGAGGAAGGCACTCACTTATTTGATGTGTATCCGGATGAAGATTCGCCAAGTCCTGATCTTGCTTTGTTGAAATCATCCCTTTATACCGAAATCGAACGTTGGCTAGGCACCCTGGCGGAACGTGAATCGGATGTAATCCGCTATTTTTATGGTCTATGCGGCCACCGGCAGCTTACCTTACAGGAAATAAGCGCTGAGTTGGATTTAACCACCGAGCGCGTACGTCAGATCAAAGAAAAGACCATCCGAAAGATGAAAAGCAATACCAAAAATAAATTGCTTAAAGCCTATTTATAATCCAATGTCTTTTGGTTTAGAAACTTAAACCAAAAGAACCGTCATCGCGAGGAACGAAGCGATCTTTCATTTAACAGATTGCTTCACTTCGTTCGCAATGACGTTCATTAACTAAACGATATTGAATTATAATCCCCAGAAGCTGCTTCAGGGAATCTTCCGTTGAACAGATCTACAGGGTAACGCCTGTTTTGAAAATGGATATTTCCTTGAAGCCACTTTCTTCGTGTTTAAGCTTCTTGCCTGAGGAAACTTGGATGATGAATTGAATAAATTCTTCAAGCAACTGATCCATGGTCTTATCTTCCAGCAACTGCCCGGCATTAAAGTCGATCCAGTTTTTCTTCCTGGTAAACAGGGCTGAATTGGTTGAAATCTTCATCGTGGGTACAAAACTGCCAAATGGGGTGCCTCTGCCTGTGGTGAAAAGTACAAGCTGACAGCCGCTGAAGCCCAAGGCCGATGAGGCTACCAGGTCATTGCCGGGTGCTGACAGCAGATTAAGCCCCTTGCTTTTAATCGGCTCTGCATAGTGCAAGACATCCACCACCGTTGCAGTTCCCCCTTTCTGGGTGCAGCCCAGTGATTTATCTTCCAGTGTGGAAATGCCCCCCTGCTTATTGCCCGGCGACGGGTTTTCATACACCGGCAAATCATGCTGCATATAATATTGCTTGAAATCATTGATCAGGCTGACTGTTTTGTCAAAGACTGCCCGGTCTTTGGCCCTTGCCATTAACAGGGTTTCGGCTCCAAACATCTCCGGCACTTCGGTCAGGACGGTGGTGCCACCTTGTGCAATCAGGAAATCGGAAAAAGCTCCTAGTAAAGGGTTGGCTGTTATACCTGAGAAACCATCCGATCCACCGCATTTAAGCCCTACCTTCAGCTCCGAGAGCGGAATGGGTTCCCGGCGATCATTTTTCATCGTGGCATATATTTCCTTCATCAATTCTATCCCGGCTTCCACCTCATCATCCACCTCCTGGGCTACCAGGAATTTTACGCGTTGAGGATCATAACTGCCAATCACCTCTTTAAGGTGCGAAATCTGGTTGTTCTCACACCCCAATCCAAGTACCAGCACCCCGCCAGCGTTTGGATGATTGATGATATCCGCCAATGCTTTTTGTGTATTCAGATGATCATCACCCAGCTGTGAGCAGCCGTAATTATGCTTGAAGACTTCAATGGCATCCAGATTCTCAGGCTGCACTTCTTTTTGAAATTGTTGGATGATCTGCTGTGCCTGCCCGTTTACGCAACCCACCGTTGGTACGATCCAAAGCTCATTGCGTATGCCAACCAGGCCGTTGGTACGGCGGTAGCCTTCGAAAGTAAGGGCACGTTGGCTATACTTTAGCTGATTCAGCTTCTGGTTAAACGAATAAGTAATGGTGCCCGATAGATTAGTCTTCAAATTGTGTGCATGCACATGAGCTCCCAGGCTGATCTCTTGGGTTGCATGGCCGATGGGTTCACCGTATTTGATAATATCTTTCCCTTTTTCAATGGATTGGAGAGCCACTTTGTGCCCCACGGGGATATCATCGGAAAGAATAAATTCCTGATGATCGAAGTAAACGGTTTCACCTTTCTGACCTGCTTCCAGGCAAACAGCTACCATATCGCTGGCATGGATCTTTATAAACTTTGACATCTGATCAATTAGATTTAAGGACGGCGAAGTTAGCCAATCTTTGATAGTTGAGCAATTCTAAGAGAGGGGAACTGAATAATGTTGGATTAAAACAAAGAGTTGGAACGCGGATCTAACGGATTTAGCGGATTAACACGGATTATAAGTCGGACGCATGCTTGAATGTCGTATTTAAATATATTCTTTTAAGTAATGGG
>JACMKG010000224.1 GCA_014380255.1 Prolixibacteraceae bacterium
AGAAGAAGCCCATTATTACCCAGGTTAAAACGGCCAGCGGGGTAATCACTTCCTCGCTGTGGAATGCCATGGAGGCTCAGGCGCTTGATCCTGCCCTGGCCATGGAACTATCGGATATTTACCAGTGGACCATTGACTTCTTCGACATTAAAAAAGGAGATAAGTTCAAGTTGATGTATGAAGAGGATTTTGTCTATGGAAAATCCATAGGAATTGGCCGCATTTTCGCCGCCCAGTTCACTCATGGCAAAGAAGATTTCTATGCCTTCCGCTTTACCCAGAATAACGAAGACAGTTACTTTGACGAAAAAGGGAAAGCGTTGAAAACATCATTTTTGAAAGCCCCGTTGAAGTTTAACCGGATCAGTTCCAAATTTACCAACAGCAGATATCATCCGGTGCTGAAGATCCATCGCCCCCATCATGGGGTAGATTACGCTGCCCCAACCGGAACTCCTGTGTTTGCCATCGGCAGTGGAACGGTGATCGCGAAGGCTTACCAGGCCAGTGGAGGAGGGAATTACGTGAAGATTAAACACAATTCAACTTATACTACCAGTTACATGCACCTGAGCAAATTTGGTCCCGGCATCGCTAGCGGGGTACATGTCAAGCAAGGGCAGGTGATCGGGTATGTGGGTTCTACCGGTTTATCCTCAGGTCCGCACCTGGATTACCGTGTCTTTATGAACGGCAAGCCGATCGACCCTCTGAAGATGAAATCACCTCCTACTGATCCGATTGCCGAAAACCTGATGGCTGATTATACCGTTCACCGCGATTCGTTAATGTCTAAACTTAAATTAGAAGATTAATTTAGCACAGGTTCTGAGCATTTGGGGGAAGGTTTTAAGGCGAATTTAATATCTTTAGGAAATGAAACTGACCCATTTGTTCAAAGATTTCTTTAACAGTGAAAAGGCCGGGGGATTAATCCTGATCATTGCCACTATTTTATCACTGATTTTGGCCAATACGGCCTTTCAAACAACCTATACCGATTTTTGGACTACTGATCTGGGGGGCCATACAGTCACCCAGTATATCAACGATGGTTTGATGGCTATTTTCTTTTTGATGATAGGCCTTGAATTGGAACGTGAAATTTATACCGGGGAATTGGCTGATCTGAAAAGCGCTTCGCTTCCCATCATGGGCGCTGTAGGTGGTATGCTTGTGCCAGCCGCTTTGTACATGGTGTTCAACTTCGGCACTACTACCCAGGACGGTGCGGGCATTCCCATGGCAACTGATATTGCCTTTGCCGTCGGGGTGATGTCGCTGCTGGGTAACCGGGTTCCATCTTCATTGAAGGTGTTTCTTATAGCCCTGGCTGTAATCGATGACCTGGGAGCCATTCTGGTAATTGCCCTGTTCTATACCCAAACAATCTTTTTCAACAATCTGCTCATTGCACTTGTAATCTTTGGGGTATTGCTTATCCTGAACCGGTTAAGAGTGCACAACCTGATACCATATTTGATCGGTGGAGCCTTGATGTGGTATTTTATGCTGAATTCAGGGATTCATGCCACCATTGCAGGGGTGTTGCTTGCCTTTGCCGTGCCTTTTGGAAATGGCGATGAGCGTTCCCCTTCGTATGTGTTGCAGCATTTTATTCATAAGCCTGTGGCCTTTATCATCCTGCCCCTTTTTGCATTGGCCAACACGGCCATCGTGATACAGCCCGGCTGGTATAATGGCTTATCAACCAATATCAGTCTGGGTATTTTTACCGGTTTACTGATCGGTAAGCCGTTGGGAATCGTGTTAAGTTCACTGCTGGCTGTAAAGGTCGGCTTCAGCAGCCTGCCCGAAGGCCTTCAATGGAAGCATATTTTTGGAGCGGGAATTATAGCAGGCATCGGATTTACCATGTCCATATTTATTACCCTTCTGGCATTTGATGATATACAGATGATCAACCAGGCCAAAATTGCTGTTATGATCGCTTCGGTAATAGCCGGGTCCATTGGTTTTATGTGGCTGAAGGGAACATTGAAAACCATCTTTATTGAGGAAGAATAACAAACGCAAATTGCCGGTTACAAGAATCCGGCAGTTAGAATAGAAATAGAAAATGGCAAAAAAGACGGCTGGCTTCTATTGGCTGGCAAGAAATGCCTTAATCAGAGTTAGAGTAGAATGATAGCAGCATGGTTCTGCCATAAGCCAGAAGCTAAAAGCCAGTAGCCTGCAACTTAAATTAATTAAACCATTTTATGAATAATCAATCGCTTTGCACCCTTTCATTTATCTTTGATAATAAGACCGATCATATGCTTTTTCTCCAGATAAGCGAAGAGGGGCCACTTAAACGAAAACACACGGGGCTGAAAGGTGAAATAGGAATAGCGCAGGATATCAACAAGTCGGCTTTGCATGCTATCCGGGAGTCCGGTGGGCCTAATGTATCTGATGTGGTATTAAGGGGGGTGGTCAAAGCCATAAATGAGGAAGAACAATCCTCGGTTATTTATTTCATATACGAATCCTCGAAGTTTACCGGTGAGCTGTCTTCCAATAGTAGAGGACGGCTGAAATGGGTCGACATTCTGAATGTTTTTAACCTTCAGCTTGAAGGAATCGTTGAGAAAATCATGCCTTTTTTGTTGGACGGGGAAAGCTTTTTTGAAGGAAGCATTTACCTCAGCAGTAACGAGGAGGTGATTAGTTCGGATATCAGGGTGTGTAATTCGATATAGATCTTCTTCGAGACCGATTTTCATCGGATTACTGCTCATAAGCCGCCTTTGAGAGTCGAAGGTATGCCTGATTCAGACTTAAAATTCCTACATTTGCAGGAATGATTGACGCTTCAACTATAGACCGGATATTAAATACGGCCAACATCTCGGATGTTGTCTCAGAGTTTGTTACACTTAAAAAGAGAGGTGTTAACCAGCTAGGCTTATGCCCGTTTCACAACGAGAAAACACCTTCTTTCACCGTTTCTCCTGCCAAGGGAATTTTCAAATGCTTTGGTTGCGGCAAGGGTGGCAATTCGGTGAACTTCATCATGGAGCTCGAGCAGTTGAGTTATCCCGATGCCCTGAGATGGCTGGCCAAGAAGTTCCACATCGAAATTGAAGAGAAAGAGGAGAGCCAGGAGGAGAGGCAGCTGAAAGACGAGCGCGAGAGTATGATGATTGTTTCAGCTTTTGCCCAGAAATATTTCAGCCGGTATCTTTTGAAAGAAAATGAAGGGCGCACCATCGGGCTTAGTTATCTTCGCGAGAGAGGGATCAGGGATGACATGATTACCAAATTCGAACTGGGCTACTGCCCCGAAGGAAAAGACCTTTTTACCAGGGCTGCCCAAAAGGAAGGCTACAAGATGGAATACCTGGAGAAAACCGGGCTGACCATTAAACGCGATGAATGGGTGCGCGACCGCTTTGGCGGACGGGTGATCTTCCCGGTTCATAACGTGGCAGGGCGTGTGATTGCCTTTGGCGGACGAACCCTTACCAATGATAAAAAGGTAGCCAAGTATATTAACTCTCCTGAGTCGGAAGTATATCATAAAGGACGAACTTTGTATGGCATTTACCAGGCCAAACGGGATATGACCAGGCTTGATAAATGTTACCTGGTTGAAGGCTATACCGATGTGCTGTCTTTTCACCAGGCGGGTATCGAGAATGTGGTTGCTTCATCGGGAACTTCCCTGACTATTGACCAGATAAGGCTTATTAGACGTTTTACCCCTAACATTACCATCGTGTACGATGGCGATGATGCCGGCATTAAGGCCTCCCTGCGAGGCATTGACATGGTGCTGGAAGAAGGAATCAACGTAAAGGTTTTGCCCCTGCCGCGTGGCGAAGACCCTGATTCATTTGCCCGTTCGATGAGTGCCACCGAACTGACCGAATATATCAAGAGCAATGAAACCGATTTCATCAAGTTCAAGACTCAGCTGCTGATGGGAACCGTTGAAAACGACCCGGTATCCAAGGCCCGTCTGATCAACGAAATCGTGCATTCGATATCCATTATTCCTGATACGATTACCCGCACCCTGTATATCAAGGAATGCAGCCGTTTGATGGATGTGCAGGAGGCTGTTCTGTATTCGGAAATAAGAAAGATTCAGAACAAGCAATCCGAAGATCATACCCGCAAGGAAATGCAGGAGGCCCAGATTCAATCATTCAAGCCTGCGGCACCTGTTACGGAAAAGAAAATTGCCAATCCTTTTGAAACCGAAGAAAGGGAAATATTAAGGGTACTGCTTAAATTCTTTCACCAGGAAGTACTGAAAGTGGAGGATGAGGAAACCCACGAGGTCATTTCCTATTCGGTGGGCGAATGTGTGATTGCCGATTTGCACAACGATGAGCTTACTTCGGTTAACCCCCATATGCAGTATATCCTGTCTATCCTGGAGGAGAACCTGGAGAACAAGGCTTTTGACCCTATTAAGTTTTTCACCCAGCATCCCAACGTGGAGATCAGCCAGTTTGCCAGCGATATTATGGCAGATAAATATATTGAAAGCAAAAGGTGGAGTAAAGGGGGTGCCTTTATTGAAAGCGAAAGTGAATTGTTGCCAATTCTGGTTCCAAAGCTGATGCAGGAGTACAAGTTGACAAATGTAACGATGCTGCTCAAAAAGCTGGAACATCAGATCAGTGAAGCAAATAAAAACAAGGAATTTGATAAGCTGATGGAACACATGAGCCAACATATGAAGCTTAAAGAAGTGCAGAAAGAATTGTCCGTTTTACTTGGATTCAGGACCGTAAGCTGAAAGAATAATCATTTACGTGTTCATTGCATCAACAAGGC
>JACMKG010000225.1 GCA_014380255.1 Prolixibacteraceae bacterium
GCAGGCAAAAAGGCCTTTTATATTGGTTTCCCCGTAAAGATCAGTCTGAATGCCTCCCACCATGTAATGGGCTGCGGGAGAAATAGGCAACAGGTCTTTGGTGAAATCTATGTTGTATTTAAGCAGGGTATGGTAGATGGTTGAAAAACGTTTTTTTACCAGATCCGGATCCAGATGTTTTAAGCTGAGATACAGAAAATCGGCCTGATTCTCCTGTAGTTCGTTGTAGATGGCATGAGCTACCACATCACGCGGGGCCAGTTCAGCCAGCGGATGCAGGTGATGCATGAAACGCTCCCCCTTGGGGTTAAGCAGCCAGGCTCCTTCCCCACGTACAGCCTCACTGATCAAAAAGGCTTCCTCACCAGGAATATAAAGGGCTGAGGGATGAAACTGAATAAATTCAATGTCCGAAAGCATAGCTCCCACATGGTAAGCCAATGCGATGCCATCGCCGGTAGCGGTATGCGGATTGGTCGAACGGTCGTAGATGCGCGATAATCCCCCGGTAGCTATAATGGTTGCTTTTGATTCAAAAAGAATGTTCTTACCGCTTGTAAAGTCCAGCGCCTGAACTCCCACACATTTCTGGCCGCTTACCAGCAGTTCAACCACCGTAGAATATTCGAAGACCTCGATGTTTTTCTGTTCCTGTACTTTTGCAAGCATAAAGCAGGTAAGGCCCTTACCAGTGGCATCGCCTCCTGCATGCAGGATACGACGATGGGTATGGCCTCCTTCCAGACCCAGCACAAATTGGCCATCTTCCTTGTCGAACTGCATCCCAAGGTCAATCATTTCCTGTACACATGCCTGGCCTTCTTTTACCAGAACTTCCACTGAATCAAGGTCACACAGACCACGGCCTGCCGTCAGGGTGTCCTCTATATGAGATTCAAAAGAGTCATCCGGATGGGTGACCACAGCAATTCCGCCTTGCGCGTAATAGGAATTGCTGATGTCGAGCTGGGACTTGGTGATGATGGCCACATTTCCATATTTTGACGCATGGTAAGCAGCCGTGAGTCCTGCTAAACCGCTTCCAATGATAATAGTATCAAATTTTTTGATTTCCATCGAATTAAACTGTGCCATCTGAAGAGAATTGCTTACGAGGCGCAAATGTACAAAAACTGATCAACAGGCGTATGACAATCAATAGCTTTTAATTTGCAATACCGGTGTAGAAGTATAATAAGCCAATTTTCGCATACTCAATTGGCCTGACACCTTCCGCCTGTTTGGCGGCTACCGTATACCCACAACCTTTAATAAACCCATGGATCACAAATAAACACCAATGGGGATCAATGAACACCAATAGGATAAGATGTTATTTGGTCTTAATCATTGGTGTTTATTTGTGATCTTTTTTTGTGTTTACCGGATATCCCGGAGATTATTAATGATGTGGGTTCATGGTAGCTGTATGGCTGGCACGTCTATTCATAGGTAATGTGCCAGAAAATCCATCGGATTAATTTATAATTTACAATGGTATAACATAAATCCGCTGCCGTGAATGTTGCGTATTTCCACCGTCGGGTCGTCCAAAAACAGTTTGCGTAGCTTGGTCAGGTACACATCCATGCTTCGGGCAGTGAAATAACCATCATCGCCCCATATCTTTTTAAGGGCCGTCTCCCTTGGGAGCAACTCGTTCTGATTGTCACAGAGCATCTTCAGCAATTCGGCTTCCTTGGGCGAAAGCTTTTGTTTGACATTTTCCCTTTCAATGGTGCGAAGCTTATAGTCGAAAAGATAGCTTCCGATGTGGTAAAAGTCCGGATCTTTCAAAGGCATTCCCGGTTGCCTTTTCAAAATAGCCTTCAGTTTAAAAATGAGCACTTCGGTATCAAAAGGCTTGGTAATATAATCGTCAGCCCCGATTCGGTATCCTTTCAGCACATCATCCCGTAGGTTTTTGGCTGTAAGAAAAAGGATCGGAATGCCCGAATTGACCTTGCGGATTTCAGTGCCTATGGTAAAGCCATCAATGTGGGGCAGCATCACGTCCAGGATGCAGATATCAAACGTGCTGCGGTTAAACTGCCCGAGGGCATCCTGCCCGTCATCCACCCATTCAACTTCAAAATCGTTGATCTCCAGGTATGATTTTAAAACAGCTCCAAAACTTAAATCATCTTCCACCAGGAATATGTGAGGCTTTGCGTTCATTTTATTTAGTATAAACTTGAAAAATATTAGTGCAATTTAGTAAAAAAAAGCAAGGGGCAGGGAGCATGGAGCTTGGGATGCAGCATTTAATAAAAGCATTTAGATTCGTACAATAACTTCTTTTATCTCCTTTGAATCTATTCGGCAGATTCCAGTGCCGTGTTCCATGCCCCATGCCCCACGCTCTCTGCCTTTATTCCCTTACAAAGGGTACAAACACCTCAAACCTGCTTCCTTTGCCCGGCTCACTGTGAACGATGATGCTGCCACGGTTGGCTTCCAGAACGGCCTTTACATAGCTCAGGCCCAGTCCGAAGCCTTTCACGTTGTGAATATTTCCGCTGGTCTGCCTGTAAAAACGTTCAAAGATACGGCCTTGTACACTTTTGGTCATGCCAATGCCTTTATCTTCCACAGTAACGAGCACTCCCTTAGGAGTATTGCGGGTTAAGATCTTTATTTCAGGTGCATTCGGCGAATATTTATTGGCATTGTCCAACAGATTGTAAATCAGGTTGGCAAAATGTACCGGATCGGTAGTAGCTACCGGATTGGGGGCCTCAAGCGCGCTGGTAATAGCCCCTCCTTTTTTCTCCACCTGCAGCACAATGCTCTGGATCGCATCTTCAATCACCTCGTGCAGGTTAACAGCCTGCCATTTGAATTCAAATTCTTTTTTATCGAGCCTTGCAATGGTCAGAATATCTTCTACCTGCTGGTTCATGCGTAGGTTTTCCTTTTTGATCATCTCGGCAAAATACCGGATACGCTCCGGGTTCTCTATGATCTTCTGGTTGGTAATTGAATCCGCCGCTACTGAAATGGTTGCTATGGGGGTTTTAAACTCGTGAGTCATGTTGTTGATAAAGTCCGACTTCATTTCCGATATCTTCTTTTGTTTGAGAATAAAAAAGATGCTGTATGCAAAGGTTGCCAACACAATGATGGAAAAGAACAGGGAGCTGATGAGCAGCCAGTTGAGGGTTTTGTAAATGAACGACCCCTTTTCGGGAAAGTAAACCGCCAGCCGTATGTTCTTCTGAATAATGTCGTTGGGAAACAAGTTCACTTTGTAATTGCTCTGTGCCAAAAGAAGCGAATCGGCCTTTTCTGTTTTCTTGGAGACCAAAGAATCCTTAAGTATCCCGAATTCAAAAGGAATGGGTATGTTGCGATTCTGCAGTTCCTTTTTTAATACATCCGAGATCAGCTCAGTGGGCAGCTCGGTTTGTTCCCATGTCGTTATCTCCTCTGCTACCCGGTTGGCAATTCGTTTGAGCCTGCTGCTCCGGTAACTGTAGCGTTCCCTTAATACCTTGTCTGAATCGTTGAAATGTTCAAACTGACGGGCGATGGAATCAAATCTTCTGGAACCGATAGCCTGGGTTGAATCCAGGCTTTTAAGCATACTATCCGAATGGATGACCAGGATATCCTGCTCTTCTTTTCCCGTGGTATCATTTTTGGTGGAAATACGGTAATGGAATTCATTCTTTCCCCTGGCAGCGCGTATCATCATTTCAATTTGCCGGGGGGTAGGGTTGCCCGGCAGCTTAGGGATGACTATTCGCTTTGGATGCCTGCCCAGGGTATCGGGAATGGGCGGGGTGGGGGGAATGGGCTCAAAACCACGCATCCTGGCTGAGTCAATAAAGGTGAAATGATTGATCATCCTGAAATCCTGCATGGTTTCTAGCCGGTTGGTGGTGCTGGTCAAGGCTTCATTGACGCTGCGGTCGAACAATTCATTTTTCACCCGGATGGCATTGTTCATCCAGATCAGCTGAACGATGACAATCCCAAGGATCGAGATTCCCATCAAAGCGATCAATGCTGTGAATATCTTTTTGTTCATATGCACAAAGATAGAACATTCAAAAAGCCTTTCACAGCACTTTAACTTTTTGTTAACGGAATTTAACCGCCCATTAACTCAATGTATTGCAGTGTCCAGCGTATCTTTGTTTCATAAAATAATTATTAAAAACATACAGTCATGAAAAACAAGTTGGGAATATCAGGAATCGGTGGCCTGGCAGCCTTGCTGCTCATTTCTTCTTTTGCATTTGCTGAAAGGCAGGATCCAAAGAAAGCACGTCGCATTAAACTAACGAAAACTGAAAACGGTAAAACAATGCACCTCGACACCATGCTTACGGGCGATGAGGTATTTATCTGGAACGGCGATACGATCAATCCTCCCACACATCCCGGGAGATACAGCCCTTCGGAATTCGATCGGTTGCA
>JACMKG010000226.1 GCA_014380255.1 Prolixibacteraceae bacterium
ACTGCCATCACGCAGATAATCGCCGTTGGGCAATATGGTTGGAAGGGGGAACAGATGATCGCCGTACCCCTTGAAGCGCCATTCAATGTGAAGTTTGAAATCCTTATATTCCTTCTCGCTCCACAGGTTCTTATCTTCCTTGGCTTCCGAGCGGGCATCGTAATCAATGACCCCATCAACGACCGACCAGTGACCATTGTCACCATCAGGTACTTTCCATCCCGTCAAATCGTTTCCATTAAAGAGTGAAGTATAGCCTTCTGTTTCATAGATGTTTTTACCCTGGGCAAGGCCATTTGAAGAAGCGCCAAGCAGTACCAGGCCTGCAACAAGCATTAAGATAATACTTTTCATAGCTGAGTATTTTTAAGGTTTTGATTCAGTATCCATCGTTCTCAGTTCAAATCCCAGGCTCTTTAGCCCTCTCTGCACATCTTCATTTTTCATGAATAAGTTCCAGAGCATGCCGCTGCGGTAGTTTTCAATCATAACCGGGATAGGCCCCTGATCAATGGCCAGGTAGTGCGGAACATACCAGTTGTTGGACAAGCTGTAGGCATCGTATGGCCCATATTTCCCTACCAGCGAATCGGCTTCCTGGTAAATGTATTTCAGGAACTGCAGGGACTCGTTGGGCGTATATGGAAAGGATGACAAGGCCGCTGTAGGTGAGATAACCCCCAGGTCTTCTTCCCCGGGGTGATGGCCCGCATAGCCCTGCATGGAATAGCTGGAAGTCAGCCCCCATTGCTTTTCGCCATAGCCTTTAAAGTCCTTGGGATTATCCAGGGCATACTTGTAATGGATCAGGGCATGGTTCCGGTTCAATGTCCAGTAATCGGCATACTTATCTGAAAGACCTTTGGGATTCAGTCCAAGGTATGAATAGTGAGCCCAGAAAAGCGGTCCTACAGGATCGTTGTTATGCTCATAGTGGTTCAGGATGGTGGGAAGGTCGTAATAAACCGTATCGTTGGCAATGGCTCCATCCAGAGCCCAACCCTTGTGGTAGACACTGGGCTTTATGGGATGGGTGGGTGAAGAAGCCGCGAGGATATACATGATCAGGCATTCATTGTAACCTCCTACCGGAAAATTCATTTCCCACTGATACTGCGGAGACCAGTGCCAGTAAAGCACATCCTCCCCGCCCTTGGTATACCAATCCCACTCCACTTCGGTCCATAACTTATGGATCTTGTCAACCAGTTTCTGTTCCGCTTCATTGCCCCCCTTGAAATATTCAGCAACTGTTAGAAGTCCTTGGATCATAAAGGCCGTTTCCACCAGGTCGCCCCCGTTATCCTTTTGGCCAAAAGGCTGCACTTTTCCTGTAGGGCCTTTCAGCCAATGCGGCCAGGCACCGTGAAAACGATCTGCTTTGGCCAAATAATCCGTTATCTTCTTTAATCGGGCCAAGGCCTCTTCCCTGGTAATAAATCCACGCTCAACACCTACCAGAATGGCCATTACGCCAAAGCCTGAGCCGCCCAGGGTAATTACATCCTGATCGTTTTGCGGATACACATTATCCATGTGAATACGTTCGCGTGCCATGCCCGAGGTAGGTTCAGCCCCCTCCCAGAAATACTGGAAGGTATGATACTGAACCGAATCGAGCAATTGCTCCACGGACCATTCAGCAGCATTAAAGCGGCTAAGCGGCTGACTGCCGGGTTTATCTTTTGTCTGAGGACAACCTCCTATAAGGACAATTAAAGAAACTGCGATTAAGTATTTCATTTCATCCGTTTTTCAATAGGTTTAATCAATTTAGATAAGTCAAGTTGCTGGCTAAGGGTTTCCGGCTCCCGATACTCGAATGGGCGTTAACTTCGTTTGATTTTTAATGAGGCCAAATGAATTCACCCAGATTTGTAAAAAGACTCAATTAAGAGCATTTTCCCGTCAGGGAATTTATGTCAATAGAAAAAGAAATGAGAATGAACCCCTTGCCCTTTAGGGCATTAACCATCCTCTTGGTTTATGAATCCCCTAAAGGGGAAAGGGTTCTCTTAGCCATGGCTTTTCTATTGACATCCATCCCCTGACGGGGAAAACAGAGAGGTTAACTACCTTTGATTTGTTATTTTGGCAATTAACTGATTATCCATGTGCATACAAACGAAATTAACGCCTATGCAATCTATCCGGCAACTTGCGTTAACCGGTCCAATGAATGTAGCCTATCCTTATTTCGTAGCATTCATTAACGTTGTTACTTCCTCCAATGTGAGTGCCTTATTGAAAAAGCGCAACTCATCCATAAGGCTTAAATCAGAGAAATGCTTCCATTCGGTAAAACGAGGTACACCCGACATGATAGTCAACAAATCAATGCCTGTCCAGTCTATCGGGGTTTCCAATACGGCTTCCCGGGCTTTTACACCATTGATATAGACCGTACTGGTGGTTTCCGACACAGTAAATGCAAAATGCACCCATTCACCAAGTGCCGGATTCACCGGTCCTCCATCGTTCCAGCTTTCTTTTTTATTCCCTATTCCCACATTTAGTTTGAATATCTGGTTAGCTGCGTTTGCTTCCCTGAAAATCCTGAAACCACTGGTGCGCAGGTTTTGAGTACCTGCAACTAAAGGTGCCTTATCTTCCGGGCTTGCTGTTAATATACCAGCCCTGTCGGGAGTAGCATTCACTTTCATCCAGAACACTGCACTTATCTGCTTTGTTTTTGTAAGTGAATCAGTGGGAAATGTCAAATATGAATCAGGCACCGCTGAATACGATTTACCTATTTTGCCATCCGCAAAGACTGGTACACCCACTACAGTTGCCTCTTTATTACTTATCTGCTCCTTAAAATCACCTTCGAATGGCATATAAAATACTTCACCTTCATAGATCGCTTTATAAAAAGAAGTTTTTTCAAAATTGACCGATTTCGTGGTACTTTTACCAGCAAGATCGGTGGCAATAATACTCAGAACATGATTCCCTGCTGTTAAATCAGTGTAGAGATATTCCTGCGTAAACTGCCGGTAATCTTTAAAATCATTAAAGGTTGCAATTTCCGCTTCATCCAATTTTACGGCAACTGAGACCAGTTCGATATCATCTTTTGCTTCAAAGTTAATCTTAACAGAAGTCACAGCTTCTTCCGCCCTTATCTGAGTTCCTTCCAAAGGAAACGCAATGCTCACCGTAGGGGCCGTTTCATCCGCCCCCGGTTCAACCTTGCTGATAGGATCAATGTTGTCGTCATCACAGCCTGAGGCTATAAAGATGGCCAGGATGGGAATTACGAAATATCTTAAGTTTTTCATCTTATTTCAATTTAAGTGTCACTTATTGTTCTTGATTATCACCCAAGACCGGCAACAGGTCTACCTGGTTTTGCGGTAAAGGAAGAAAGACCTTATCTTCTGAAAATGTTCTTCCGTCATAGTTTAGTTCCTGATAATTTCCAAGCCTAATCATGTCATAATACCGGATTCCCCACTCCATGGCCAGTTCGGCGTATTTCTCATCCATCACCTGCTGAGAGGTTACACCCGTCAAGGGGGCTAAGCCAGCTCTGGTTCTTACCGTATTAACCGCTTCATCAGCCGTCATCCCCGTCCCTGTAGCTCCCCGGGTGAGCGCTTCGGCATGCATGAGCAATACCTGGGCATAACGGATCACGATAAAATTCTTATTGGTTCCATATTCGGTACGACCCTGAGTTAACTGAGCCGATGGCAGATAATGTTTGCCGCTGACAAACATGGCACGGTTAAAGTTATTGATAACATCCCCTTCTCTTGTCCGGTTGGATACAAAGGCAGGGAGTGTGGCATATTTTGGATCTTTCTTAAGTTCATCAATTCCACGATTGGTAAACAGTACGCTAGTCTCAAGGCGTTCGGTTTCTCCCCGGTCGAGCATGAATTTAATGTACTTTAAACTTGGCTCAAAGAAACCCCATCCACTACTGGCACCCGTTCTGCTGGGCGTCCAGTTTTCAGGCCCGAAAAAGGCATGGGGAAACGATTTCA
Source organism: Prolixibacteraceae bacterium (assembly GCA_014380255.1). The sequence goes on from JACMKG010000226.1 coordinate 3,996, forward strand.
CATCACCGGTTCCTTGTCCAAAGTCCGAATACTGGAACTCATAAAGGTTCTCATCGCTAAGCTTTCCGGCAATCTTGAAAAGGTCATAAAATTTAGGTGCCAGGCTAAACCTTCCTGAGCTGATGATCTGGGAAGTGGCTTGGGCTACTTCGGGATAGTTTTTCAGTTCCAGATTAGCCATGGCTTTAATGGCCAGGGCCGTATGCCTGGTAACTCCACCCCTGATATCGGTGCGTTCGTTTGGCCGAAGATCAGGCAACACGGGTATGGCTTCATCCATCAGGCCGGAGATAAACTGCATCACCTCCTCTTTGGTTGACAACCTGGAAGTATACAAATCTGACGGGTCTGGAGTGGTTGGAATGACGATGTTTCCCCAAAGGCGTGCCAGTTGTAAAAGAGAGAAAGCCTGCACCACTTTGGCTTCTGCCATATACTGATCTGCCAGTGCCTTGTTGCTGGCATTCTCCTGGTATAATTTAATTTCCTCTATGGCAGAGAGGGAAGTATATACATCCTTATAAAAGTTCTGCCAAACCGCGTTATACATCCAGTAGTCCTTGTTGTAGTTAAACTTATCTGTTTCTCCAAAGTCCTGCTGATCACCCAGCCCCCCGGCATTGACATCATCGCCCCGGACAGAGATCAACGGGTAGTTTTCCCATGCAAAGTCCTGAAATCCGGCATATACTCCCATGATGGGCAAAATCATATTACCCGTATTGGTATAATCCGTTGCTCCTGTAAATACCGTGTTTTCCGCAGGCTCTTCCAGAAGATCATTACACGACGGTAAGACCAACAGAACACCCATCAGAAAAGTGAGCTTTAAAACATTATATATCAGTTTCATAACAATCGATTTTTAAATTAAAATTTGATATTTAAACCAACAGTATAAACGCCCGGAATAGGATATGTTTGACGGTCGATCCCATCTTGCACCTCAGGGTTGAACCCATTGTATTTAAATATGGTCAGCGGACGATCGGCTGTAAATGAAATCCTGGCATCGGGTACCTGGGTCCCAAGCAATTCTTTTCCCTTAATATTATAGGCCAGCTGTATGTTTTGAATCCGGAAGAATGATCCGTCTTCCACCAGGTAATCACTCATTTTCTGGTTCCATACCTTTTTAAGTCCTGCTGATGAGGGATACTTATTGGAAGTTCCTTCTCCATGCCAACGGTTTTTAGCCAGATCGGCATCCATGTTCAAATCAGGGGTCCAGATCACTTCACCACGTTTACGGTTAAGGATTTTATTTCCTGTCTGGCCCATAACGTTGGCCGAAAACTCGAAATTCATGTAATTGACTCCCAGGTTCAATCCATAAATAAAGGAAGGGAAATAAGATCCCAGGATAACCCGGTCATCATCATTGATCACTTGATCGCCATTCTGGTTTTTATATTTGAAATCGCCCGGCACCAATTTATTGGCCACGGCAATCGGATCAGCATTGATCTCCTGCTGGTTTTGATAAACGCCCTCTACTTCATACCCAAAGAACGACAAGAGCGGTTCACCAACCATGGTGCGCTGACGGAATTCAGCCGATCCTCCATCAATATAGGGCTGGCCTTCCAGGTCACGCACTTCATTTTTCAAGGTGGAAATATTGGCTCCAATGTTATAGGTAAGACCGTTGGCTAGCTGGTTGCTCCAGTTTAAAGCCAGCTCAAACCCTGTATTCCTGAATATTCCAACGTTTTTAACCAGTGTACGGCCCACAAAAGGAACAGCCACATTAATGGCCGCGTTTTTGGTATCGCGGATAAAATAATCGGCATCAATCGATAAACGGTTATTGGCTACCCTGGCCGTCAGTCCGATGTTGGTTTCTTCGGTCAGCTCCCATTCCAGCCATTCAAAGGTGCTTTCGGTGGTCGTTCCCGAAACCAGCACACCGTTAATCGCAGTGGTGAGAGTGGTCGTTGTACGAGCTCCCGCACTGGCATTGATCTTATCGTTTCCAAGCTGTCCCCAGCTGGCCCGAAGCTTTAAAAAGTCGAACATCCCGTTGTCAGCCATAAAGCCTTCCTCGGAAACCACCCAGCCAATACCCACGGACGGGAAATAACCCCATTTTTCCTGGTACTTAGAGCTACCGTCGGCCCTCATGGTACCGTACAGCAGATACCGGTCGGCAAAGTTGTAGGATAACCTTCCAAAATACGAAAGACCATATTCCCTTATTCCATTATCCGTTGTAACCCGGGTAGTTCCTTCTTCCACCACTATTTCATCGGCCTTATCCAGGTACCAGGCCTCCTCTTGTCCAAATGGAAAATTTAACCCTTTGGCCTTAAGCATCTGCAGGGATTCATCCCTGAAGGACACCCCTCCCATGAGCGACACGTTGTGCAGCTCATTGAACATGTTGGTATAGGTCAGCACGTTGTCCCATATCTGGTTGGAGATGGTGGTAACCTCCCTGGCAAGGATCGCATTGGGCGCCTGGAAATTCTCGGTAATAAAATACGGCAGATTCACATTGCGGAGGTTGTCACTCACGAAGTTGTGATTGTAGGTAGTCTTGAAACTTAGTTTCTCGGGTATTATATCAAACTGAGCGTAAAAGTTGGTTAGCACTTCCCGGCTTTTGGTCAGGTTGTTGGTGAAACGCAGGTTTGGCATCGGGTTTTGGCCCGAGCGGTAACCAATCAACGTGGCGCTGGCAAATTTTTCAGGCCTTGCTCCTGTATTGAGTTCATCGTAAACGGGCAGGATGGGAACCGCCCAGTAGGCAAGGCTCCAGGCATCGGCTGCCTGACCGTATCGTTCGGAATTGCTGGAAATCACATTACCCCCGATGGTAAGCCACTCGTTGGCCTTGTAATCGATTCGGGCCCTAAGGTTAAAACGCTCGAATTCATTTTTCATATCCAAAATACCTTCCTGGGCAAAATAACTGCCTCCAAGCGAGTAAGTGGCATCGGCGCTACCCCCCGAAATGCTTACACTGTGGTTCTGGATCGGGGCCACGCGCATAATCTCCTTGTACCAGTCGGTATTCACATTCGGGATATCAGGATTCAGCCGGCTGCGGCCAAAGCGCTGCATGGCCCTTCCAATGTTGGCTATATCGGGTGCCGATCCTGATTCCATGGCCATGGTGGTAAACTGTTCGGCATTGGCCATCTGCAACACGTTGTGAGGCACCTGGTAGCCGTAATAGCCGTCGTATTCAATCCTGGCCTTCTGGTTATAGCTTCCCGACTTGGTTTCAATCAGCACAACCCCGTTGGCAGCCCGTACCCCATAAATGGCCGCTGCCGATGCATCCTTGAGCACCGAGATAGTGGCAATGTCCGAGGGGTTCAAAAAGTCGATGTCTTCAAAGAACATCCCGTCCACCACATACAAAGGCTCTTCGTTGTTGTTGTCGCTGCCCGGAAACGACCCGATACCACGCACACGGATGCTGGGCGATTCGCCCGGCGCTCCGTTGCTGACCACCTGCATACCGGCCACTTTACCCTGAAGGGCCTGCATGGCCTGTCCGGTAGGCGTTTTAACAAGTTCTTCGGATTTTACCGTCGAGATCGAAGAAGTAAGGTCTTTCACCCGCTGGGCACCGTAACCCACCACCACTACTTCCTCCACATCAAAGGATTGCTCGAGCATCTGTACATTGATAGTAGTGCGGTTATTGATGGCCAGTTCCTGGTTAACCAGGCCGATAAAGCTGAAAACCAGTATGCCATCACCCGGGGCATTCAGGGTGTAATTACCATCAAGATCCGTAATTGTACCCACCGTTGTGCCTTTCACCTGCACGCTCACTCCGGGTACCGATTCGTTTTTCGCATCAGTTACCTTTCCTGTCACCGAGAGGGTGTTTTGAGCGAAGAGAAGGGATACTGACAATAGAAAAGGAAGAAAAACAATTAATTTTTTCATAGTCTCACTGTTTTAGTAATCTAAATGCAGATGTAATCATCAAAAAT
>JACMKG010000227.1 GCA_014380255.1 Prolixibacteraceae bacterium
CGTACAGGAACACGTATTTATCGTTTTCAGACCATCCGGCGATTCCATAGGGTTTGGGATCTTCAGGGGTATCCCATTGCTCCTCATAGAATGAAACGGGGATCTTGGAACTCAAATCCACCACGGTGGTTAGTTCAGGATTGGTTGACTTGGAATAATAGGTGCTGTCGGAAGGATCATACCAGACCACATAGTTTCCCCCGGGCGATAGCTTAACAAGGGCTTTGTCTTTTACAATGATCCTTTTAGCTCCTGTTTCCACATCTACCAGGTAATAATCAGCAGTCGATCTACCATCCCAGGAAGCTTCCAGCTTATAGGCCATTGGATCAATACCAAGCGCTACCTTTCCATTTCCTTTTTGAATCGTATTTACTTCGCGCACGGTAGGGTCAGCCAGTTGAACAAACTGATTCTTCTCAATCAGGTAGACGGCTTTATAGGTGCGTTTCTTTTCTTTTTCCAGGTTGATCTTCTGCTCTGGCTGCAGTTCTTTATCTTTCCATGACCAGATATCGAGCATTGGTTTCTCATCTTCGAGCAACGTATCCTTTGGTTCAGCTATTGGGGCAAAGGTGGTTCCAAAATGAAGGTACTTCCCGTTTTCGCAGAATGAAAGATCTGAAAAGTCAGAAGGAGCCCATCCAAGGGGCATATCCTTGCTGCTACGGGTAACAACGGCCTTGGGCTCACCCGTAGCAAGAGTGGTGTAATATAAGCTGTAAACCTTTTCTTTAAGGGTATCTGTACTGAAAAGAAATCCGTACTGCAGGCCTTTTTCATCGCAAGCCACCTTTTTGGCCGTGCCGGTTTGCTTAAAGAGCGTATGGACGTTCTTTTTTTTGGTATTAAAGACCATTACTTCAGCAGCATCAAGTGAATCGTTTGTTTGCCGGATAAAGGCTACACTGCTTCCAAGGGGTGCATAGTAATATGAAGTCACATTCTTAAAAGACACAGAATCCCCGTTAGCTGAATTGAGCAGGATCAATTGGCTTTTCGGATCTTTTTCCTTGTCATCAGCCATCGCCTTTTCCTTTTCCTCCGCCTTTTTTGTTTCTTCCCCTTCTTTCTTCTTCGCTTTTGGCATATCCACCATCAATGCTACCCATTGAGCATTCTCTTTCGGGATGGCAAATTCCTTCACGTTGGCAAATGCATGGACCTTGCCCGTTTTAACGATCATCACACCCACGCTATCCTTAGGCATCTGCTCTTTTTTAAGCTTTTTCTTCTTCGCAGTACGTATGGAATCCTGGGGTTGTTTGATCTTGAAGACCACAAAATCGGATTCGGGGGAAATTCGTGCATCATAGGCCCTTTTCAGGGTGTCGGTTTTCTTTCCATCCGTTGACCGGACCACAAGGCATCCGTCCCCCTTTTGGGGATTCAATTCATAGACGGTTAGTTTACCGTCATTGGAGACAATTGACTTGGTGATCACCTTCCACCCTGCCAGATCGTCAAATGTAAGTGGCTTCTTTTGTATTTTCTGGGCATTCAGTGCCACGGGGAGACAGATGGTGATCATCCATATATACAACAACGCTCTTTTCATAATCATCTTTTCAAATTTGGAGATCAAAGATAGCATTTGAACCCTGCCAATGAAACGATCTGTAAACAATCTATTCAACTTAACAGATCAAATTGACAAGGGCTTCAGGAATTGTAAAACGAACAGAAGGATGATTTTATTTTCTTGTTTATAGTCAGGGGTTTAAGTTGATAAAAAAGAGAGATAATTATGAGCAGGGAAAAGGTTCTGCCATTTTTAAAGAAGATGAGAGAAGCAATAGACTGAAAGACTTATTTATTTTAATTCAATTAAAATATATTGAAAAACGATAAATAATACTTGATTTGCAGAAAATAGTTTTATATTTGGATTCCTAAATAACCTAATTTATGATGCGATGAAGAATTATTTCAAAACAAAACAGCTAAGTCTATTAGTGTCATTGCTTGGTATAACTTATGGTTTCCTGATGGCTAATACTTTTTTTAGTGATTGGGACAACATAAAGAGATCATTTATGGAAGGCTATGAAAGTCCCAAGTATTCTCCTCATAAGGATCAAGAGAAGTTTTCTAAAACTTATCATCTGTATCTCAGTCCAAAGGATGGAGCATTTAATTATCCCGATTCTCTGCTTAATTTAATGGATAATTCAACTTTACAATCAATCAATGAGGAAGTGATTGCAAGAGGGTCATCAGATACCAACCATAGATATTCCAAGTGGTACGACTTCTTTCTTGGATTATTGGTATTACTCGTATTGATTACCTATTTTTTAATTCCTTTTCATTTCAGTCAACTGCTTGGCAGGATGAAAAAGAACCTTATTTTTGAAAAGGATAATATTCGTTTAATCAGGTGTCTGGGAATAGAATTATTGATTATCTATTTTGTAAATGTATTGGTAAACTTCATAAGTTATAAAAAATCACTCTCCTTATTTAGTTTCACTGAATATGAAATTCAAATGGATTCCATGGATGCTATCTGGCTTTTATTCGGAATAGTCGTGTTATTTGTAGCAGAAATTCTTTCAAGAGCCATAGCCCTTAAGGAAGAACAGGAACTGACCATTTAATATTTACGCTATGCCTATAATTGTAAACCTGGATGTTATGATGGCCAAACGGAAGATGTCACTCAATGAGCTTTCGGAAAGGGTGAATATTACACCGACTAATCTTTCCATACTAAAAACCGGTAAGGCCAAGGCCATCCGCTTTAGCACCCTTGAAACCATTTGCCGGGAGTTGCAGTGCCAGCCCGGTGATATACTGGAATGGGCGGAGGAGAAATAGCAATAAAATGCAACCTATGCACCCTTCTTATATTTAGGACACAAAGGACCTAATCGTTGGGTTGTTTATTTCTATGTGTTCTATGTGCCTATGTGTTTATTTTCTTTGTTCATGAACGAAAGAGGGATCAAGAACAAAAAGCAGTGGAAAGAAGGATGAATCATGCAAAGGCCTTGCATGTGATTGCGATAGGCACAAACGCTATGTAAGCTCTATGTTAA
>JACMKG010000228.1 GCA_014380255.1 Prolixibacteraceae bacterium
AGGATTGAAGCTTTTATAATGGGTTAAATTTTAAGAGCCCTGAGTACTCGGGGAAAATCGTCCTACCCCCGGTAAAAGGCGGCAAAGAAGTCCGATTCCAGGCCGTCCAGGGAGGTGTTTGGATCTTTAAATAGAGGGTCACATGAAGGATTAACCCGAATAAAGTCCAAAATTGATGCCCTGATCATTCTTTTCACTGCGTTAAATCAATATAAAAACCCCATGATCGAGCAATGAATCGTGGGGTTTACTATTTCTTAATTAGACAATTAATCAAAAGTCGTACTGAACATCATTGGGCAAAGGCTGGACTTTCACCTTCATCCACTTCCCCTTCACCTTAATCACCACTATATCATTCTCTTCATCATAAAAAATGGTACCATCTCCACTCTCTTTCAGTTCCTTGTAATTCACATGCTTGGCGCTTTCTTCAAAATTCTTCTCATCATCGCCTTCGGGTTTTTCCTTGCGAAGTTTATCATTACTTATTCGACCTAAAGTCAAAGCGTTTGATAAAGTCAGCGAGCCATAAAAAATTGCCTGATCACGGCTAAATAGATACGAATGCTGTCTGACATCCGATCCAATCCGGAACCAGTTATAGGCTACATTCGAGTGATTATACTCGGTTCCGTAATAATACATTTCAGCCACAGGTTTACCTAACTCTAAATGCTTATTAACCAGCATGGTGATTCTCGATTTATCATCTTTCGCATATCCTTCAAACACATGGTATCCCCATCGCTTCTTGTTACGTTCGTTAGCATTGCCTCTAACCTGTACCATGTAGGGCGTGCTGATAATCCCGTCAATGGTCGTGTACATGGGAGTTAACCTGGGATCAAAGCCAAAGTGATAGCCCCGGTGTTGCCATTTGTTCCAGGACGAATCGATAGCCGAGAATAATTCAACCCTAAACAAATGAGAATTTTCTGATCCTTCAAGCAGTTTGTAATAGCGTTTGGCAATCCCCGATTCATTAATGATTTGTCCATACGAAAGACTGAAAAAAGCAACACCTAACAAGGTTGTAATTAGGAACTTCATTTTTGCATCATTTAATTTCTACTTTGAATATTTAAAAGCACAAGATAATCTATTTGATTAGCAGAAGGATACCTCAAACAGGCAAATTTTCAATACCTGATTAACGCATCGTAAAAATAGCAATATTTATGAAAAAATTCTGGCAGGGTTGTTAACCATGGGCATGACGGGTGTATTGAAGCTGATGATGCCGTAGTTAATTCAAACATGGATGAATTTGTTGCCATTGATGGATGCTAGAATGGCGTACCGAATAAAATAACCTTAGGTGTACCTGCGGAACCATGATGTCGGATGTAAAGGGATGTTTTGGAAGTAGCTGGCAGATGATTATAAGCGATTATAAAAATAAACACATAGGCACATAGAGCACATAGAAAAAAATTTAAACTATGTGTCCTATGTGTCTATGTGTTTAAAAATAGATACAGAGGAAAGCCCCCTTTAATTTATTCCCACTCCGGAAATTGAGTTTTATTCAGATCAAGGGTGGAAATGGTTTTCAGATCTGCATCATCCAGCTTAAA
>JACMKG010000229.1 GCA_014380255.1 Prolixibacteraceae bacterium
TTTCACTAAAAGCGGGCTTGCAAAACATCATCTATCTCTGGAAGTGTTGCTATAAAATACATGGAGAAGATATATAGTTGGAAATGGCAAATGCCTGCCTGAGAAAGGTTCAAGCACAAAAGACGGTGATAGAATATGGGAGTTCATCTATTTTGGATTTTTTTGGGGATTTAAAAGTCAACCTGCCTGTAATATAAACCCTTATTGATCAATCACCCTACTATATAACAAACATCCGTTCTATATTACTGTCAGTGCTACGCACCTGAAAAGCCGTGCTGCCAACTTGATTCTACCATATTGGCTGTGCTACGCACCTTGATAGCCGCGTTAGCGGTCACAGTATGGTAGAATAGCAAGCCACACACCCAAAGCCGCGTTAGCGGTGATACTAACCCGGAATGGATTTCAACTCATAGGGTTATTTATTTTGAGGTTCGGTTACAAGACCGTGGGAGACTTAGTAGCAGATCATACACACACAGATTCCACCCTTATCACCCTTCTGAAAATCATCCAATTAAGATAAGGGCTATAAGGGTGGGTTTTGGTGAGTTCATTCAGGCTACTAAGGGATGGCAAAAAAATAAGGACTCTTTGATTGAGTGTTTCATACCATAGGAAAAGAAAAAACGATTCACCAATCAATTCTTTAAACGAAAAATCATCCACCGGCTTTTAGGATTGATCCTGTAAAAGGATCAGTAAGAATGATGATTTGGAGCCTGAATTATGAAGCAATGAATTCTTAATTTCTATAAAAATTAAAAGCCGGCCAAATTAAATTGCCCGGCTTTTCTATGAGAGGGTACCACAGACTTCGTGTCCTAATTATTTGGGGACTGGTTGTATTTATTTCACTACAGGAATTGTGCCAATCTGATGAATATTTTGAATATTTGTATAATCATACAATAAAAAACCACTTTCACCTATCATAAACAGGTAATTATTCATCGGAATAACGTCATAAGCATTGATACTTGGGAAGCTGGCCACCGGATGATCGGTAATAGTCATCGGGTCGGTAGCATTGTAAATCTTCAGCCCGGCATCCCCGTCACAGATAAACAACAGCTCGTCGTCGATGCCAAGGCCTTGTGGTCCGTACATCGGATAGCTTTTAAGCAGATCGAACTTCGAGTAACTGTTGCTCATGCGGATAACATCCAGCTGGTTAACCGTTGCCCCACGGCAAGTAGTTCCGCCTTTAAGGGTTACAAAAGCCAGGTCGCCTTTAATGACCACCGGGTCGCAGGCTCTAACATGCGAGAACTGCCCCCTTTGCGATGGCCGCTCGGGCACTTCGAGTGAAAGAACGATCATCCCGCTCTGGGTTCCCAGGAAAAGGTGCTTATCGGCAATAAAGATGGTTTCGATGTTCCAGCCTACCGGCAACGTTTCCAGCAGCGTTGCTTCCGAAGCTGATTTCAGCTTGAAGGTCATCAGGCTATTCTGATTGACAATATAGAGTAAATCCTGGTACAGGCCAAAGCGTGCCATGCTGCCCCCTACCCCATAGGTGCTTCCTGCCGCACCGCCGATACCGCCTGTAGCTTTCGGGCCATCATTCAGGAACATATTTTCGGTCCTGTAATACATCGGGTAATAGCGCTGTTCAAATTCCTGCTTCACACTTTTAACTTCCCAACTTACGACCACTCCCTTTTCTTCTTCAATTTTGGCCAGCGGGTATTTCACATCGTAGGGAGGTAAGGTATAGGGGAAAACCTTTTCAACACGGCCCACTTCCTTGATGTCAGCCAAATTGGCTACATCAATGGAAACCAGATCGATGTAACTGTCGGCATACAGGATGTTTTCCTTGATAGCTATGTCCACGTTACCCGGTATTTCCAAAAAGCCTTTGTTCTGCGGATTGGCCGGATCGGTTACATCAATGATATGGATGCCTTTCATTTTCTCGTTGATGAAAATGTACTGATCCTTGAAGTAAATCTTACCCGGGTTGTTCAAAGCGCGGGCAGCCGACAGTTTAACGGCAGCGCGCAGATCCTCATAACTCAGGTAAACAGGCGCGTTGGCTGTAAATGTTTCGTAAACCTTATCGGTACACGATGATACAATTGTAAGCATCAGTACCAGTGCGGTAAATATATATTTCGTTCTTCTCATGGCTCTGGATTAATTAAAGATAAAACCGATTTTCAGTGAAAGACGTGAAAGGGTTGTTTCAAGCCTGTAACCATTGTCGCCTTTGTAATTCAGTTCATGATAGCGATATCCGAAAGAAAAGAACCATCCGAAGTTATTGGATGTAAAGCGTTGAAAGCCCAGGGAAGGATTGATAAGATAACCTCCTTCAGCTTCGAGTTTCTGGGTAGGCTGAGGATAAGGCCAGATGTAGGATGAAGAGCTGTAATACATGGGTGGATAGCTTCTGGAATCTTCCAGGGGCACCTGATAGCCAGCCTGAAGATTAATAAAAGGGGTGAACTTCGAATCACGGAACCTTATCTGTAGCTGGCCAAAAGCAGGCATATAGGTCTCCTGCAGAAACTCGGCACCTGCACCAACGCCCAGGTACACATTGCCCAACATGCGTACGTTCATCGACGACATGAACGAAAAAGGCGCCTCCTGTGCGTTGTGAGAACTGCCAATTAAAGCACCCATGGATGCATCGAAGAAAAAGCCTTGCTTGTAGCCATGAGCCTCATTCGTGTGACTGATGGACCTTGATGCGCGTGAGAACTTGGCGATACTGTCAACTTCTTCATTTTTAAATACCCATTCATTGCCGGATGAGTTGATCTTTACGATTTCAGTATCATGGGTTATCAACTGACCTTTGATAACTCCACCCGATTTGAGGTAAACCATGTCCTTCTTGTTATTCTGGGCATGTGCCGGGAATACCAACAAGAGGGATAGCAGAAGAATCAGAATCTTATTCATTTCTAATAGTGGTTTAAAAGTTATTTACTTTCCTTGGGTATTGATAAAATTAGTTTTTTGGGTTCCCTGATATTCCGAAGATGAGAGCATCCGAAAAAAGGTTGCGTACTATGCAATAATTTATTTATAATTATTTTCAGACATGAGGAAAAGACTGGAGGATGGATGGACTGATGGACTGGCCTTCACTTCCTTATTTTTTATTGGATATTCTTTTTGATTAATGATTCTGAATGTCTAACCAACCTGTTATCCTATCCGTCCGCAACATCATTTTCTCTTTTCTCATCACCATCCGCGGACGGTTTTCGCACCTTATTTACCAAGTTACTAAGGTTCAAAAACAAAAGACTACTGCCTAAATATCAGCCTGTTGATCTTTCTTTTTCTCACTTCCTTATTTCTTATTTTTCTTTTCTTGTTTCTGTGGCCACGATGTATCGTGGCCTTACGGGCTTCTGCGTGCTATTCGCATCAGTTTCATTGGTCCATGAGCCTGCTTTGCCTCGAACCCTTTTTTCAAACCTTTCAAACTCTTCCAACCCTCCAACCATTTAACTCCTCAAACCCTTCAGAACATCTTCCCTGGGGAATTTATCCACAGTATTGGGAATAGAAAATAAAAAGTCCTGATTTTTCTTTGGACACATGTCATGCACAAGCAGTTAATTTTATAAATCCCCGACGAAAAATCCATCACCTGTATTTAGATATGCATCCCTGCCGGCCATTGTCATTAAGTGATGGAAATTTAATAAGTGGAGTTAAGGAATGGCGTGAAACTTTCCGTCCGCAAGGAAGGAATTGCTTTTAGGAACATTTTAGCGCGGACGGCTTCCTCGCTTAGATGCTATCTTTCTACCAAACTGTCACCGCTCCGCGGTTTTACAGCTGCGTAGCAGCAAGAGTATGGTAGAAACAAGCAGATAATTCCCATGTGCATTAAAAGCCGCGTAGCGGTGACAGTATACTGAGGTAAGGAAGAGCAATTCCTTGTGCATGACCTTTTATATTTTCCAATCATGCTTCTTTCCAGATTTCCATCACTTAACGACATTACCTGACGGAAATGATGAACTCATTCTTAAAAGATTCTATCGAGAATTTCCGATGTTACCAGCTCCTGATTAGCGCAGGATGAGGTGGAATTGATTAGCGCCTTGAATACCCAATAACCTGGGCGATGCATGAGATTTGAAATAATCAGAAATCCAAAACCCCTTATCAATATAAAAGGGCGTATAAGAAGTATCATCCATCCCAAATGAAAGAAAAATCCTGAAGTTCAAAGGAGAATCATCCCTGGAGAAGGAATATTTCACAGCCTTTTTGGTGCCTTTCGAGGTATAAAA
>JACMKG010000230.1 GCA_014380255.1 Prolixibacteraceae bacterium
CGCGAAATGGTGAATCGGTGCCCGACACATCGTGGTGATCGCGTCCAAGTACGATGGGGGCGCTGATCAATCCATCACGAATAGCCTGGTTGAAGGCTTCTGCAATCTTAATACGTCCTTCACAATCGGCATACAGGATGCGTGCCTGTGAGCCAACGACCAGTTTGTTTTTACCGGCTTCCGCTATCCAGTGAATGTTATCCTGCAGCTGGGTTTTTATTTGCGCAGGAGCTGTTGTTGCAATTTCTTTTAGAATACGAAGTGCAATTTCGTCAGTTTTTTGCAGATCATCAGGGTTGCAGGAACAGCAAACCCAGCGGAATGGTCCAAAGCCCAGATCGAAAAACAGGGGTCCCATAATATCCTGAACATACGAAGGGTAGATAAAACTTCCATCGGCATCAATAACCTGTGCTCCGGCACGCCTGGCTTCGAGTAAAAAGGCGTTGCCGTAATCCCAGAAATACATTCCCTTGTCAGACAGTTGCTTGATGGCTTTTACTTGCCTGCCAAGGCTTTCGGCCACTTTTTCCTGGAAGAGCAAAGGGTTGTCAGCCATCATCCTGTTGGATTCTTCCAGTGTCAAACCAGCAGGGTAGTAACCCCCGGCAAAGGGGTTGTGCAAGGAAGTCTGATCGGTTCCAAGATCGACTGGAATGTTCATGGAAGCCAGCTTTTCCCACAGGTCAACCACGTTGCCCTGGTAAGCCAGTGAAACGGCTTCCTTGTTGGCGCTGGCAGTAAGCATCCGGCTGATCAGTTCATCCAGATCAACAAACACTTCATCCACCCAACCCTGATGATGGCGAAGGGTAACAACTTTGGGATTAATTTCAGCAATAACGGCCACCATACCAGCTATCACGGCTGCTTTGGGCTGGGCACCCGACATGCCACCCAGGCCTGAAGATACGAATATCTTGCCTGCCGTTTGCCCGTCACCACGCATGCGGGCAGCGTTCAAAAGGGTGATGGTAGTCCCGTGCACGATTCCCTGCGGACCGATGTACATGAATGAGCCGGCTGTCATCTGCCCGTATTGTGAAACTCCCAAGGCATTCATGCGCTCATAGTCGTCGCGGCCAGAGTAGTTGGGTATCACCATCCCGTTGGTAACCACTACCCGGGGAGCTTCCTTGTGGGAAGGGAAAAGTCCCATGGGATGACCCGAGTAGAGCACCAGGGTCTGTTCGTCGGTCATTTGCGAGAGGTATTTCATGCACAGGCGGTATTGCGCCCAGTTTTGGAAGACCGCCCCGTTACCGCCATAGGTAATCAATTCCTGTGGGTGCTGGGCCACGGCATAATCCAGGTTGTTCTGGATCATCATCATGATGGAGGCCGCCTGAATAGAACGGTGAGGGTAATCCTCAATAGGCCTGGCCTTCATTTCATATTCGGGACGCAGGCGGTACATGTAAATACGGCCATATTGGCGGAGTTCTTCCAGAAACTCGGATGCCAATAGGACATGATCTTCAGGCTTGAAATACCGGAGCGCATTTTGAACTGCCAGCTTTTTTTCTGCCTTACTTAGTATATCTTTACGCTTAGGAGCATGATTTACAGAAGGATTGTAGATTTTCTTACCCGGTAACTGGGCTGGTATACCTTCCTGTATGGCAGATTTAAAATCGGCTTTATTCATAGTCTTCAAATTGTGGTTCACCTTTTGAATGAGTGTGTATAACGGCAAAATTGTGACATTCCCCGATAATCAGGTGTGGCTTGGCAGCAGTTTTGCAACATTTGTCAAACTTAAAACCGTCGCTGATTGTTCAAATTTAGCAATATTAAATCTGATTGGTGTAGAATGTGAACATATAATCAAGTAACTTAATTAAATTTGTTTATCACTTTAAACAATTTGAAATAATAAGCAAAAGATGGAACGTTGTTTAATGAGGATGCTTAGTCCTTTTCAATCAATGTTCTACTAAAATTTAGAGATTAATAATTAAAAGCAAATAAAAATGAAAAAAACGTGGATTGTTCTGGCGGTTATTGCCGTTTTATTGGTGGTAGCTTTTTCCTCAATCAAGGGTTCTTACAACAACATGGTGAATATGGAAGAAGGGGTGACGGCACAATGGTCACAGGTTGAAAACGTTTATCAACGTCGTGCCGATTTGATTCCCAATCTGGTGAGTACTGTAAAAGGTTATGCTGAGTTTGAACAGGAAACCCTGACACAGGTGATTGAAGCCAGGGCCAAAGCTACACAGACAACTATCAATCCAGGGAACCTGGATGCACAGTCGCTTCAGCAGTTCCAGGATGCTCAGGCCGGATTATCTTCCGCTTTAAGCCGCTTGATGGTTGTGGTTGAAAAATATCCTGATTTGAAAGCCAACCAGGGATTCCTTGACTTGCAGGCACAGTTGGAAGGAACGGAAAACAGAATATCGGTTGAACGTATGAAATTCAACCAGACGGCTCAGGCTTACAATACTTTTATCCGTCAGTTCCCAAAAAATATCTGGGCAGGCATGTTCGGATTCGAAAAGAAAGCCTACTTTGCAGCCGATGCAGGAGCTAACAAGGCACCAACGGTAACGTTCTAAGGGCAGGAAGAAGGATTGAAGATTAACGATTGATGATTTAAGAAGGAAGGAATTGTCTGATTAAGATTGAAGATTTCAATCTCTCAGTCCTTCAGTACATCAGTCCTTCAATCCTTCAGTACATCAGTCCTTTATTTTAGAAGATTAATCAATAAATTGGGAAACCATGTCAGTAGAAAATTTTTTCACACCAGAAGAAAAGAAGCAGATTACCGATGCCATTGCTGAAGCTGAAAAGAATACTTCAGGCGAGATCCGGTTACATGCTGAAGGCCATTGCAAGATCGATGTGCTTGACCGCGCTGCCTATATCTTTGAGAAATTGGAGATGCATAAAACAGTAGACCGGAATGGTGTTTTGTTTTACCTGGCTGTGCATGACCATAAATTTGCCATCTTAGGGGATGCGGGAATCAACTATGTAGTTCCTGAAGATTTCTGGAATCGGACCAAGGAAACCATGCTTGGCTATTTCAAAGAAGGTAAATTTGCGGAGGGCTTGACCAAGGGTATCCAGATGGCCGGACACCAATTGAAAGTCTATTTCGCTTATCAGAAAGAGGATGTGAACGAATTGTCGGATGAGATATCTTTCGATAAAAACTTATAAACATGAAGCATTTATTACTATCGGTATTTATTGTCATTTTCGCTTTTGCCTGTTTTTCCCAGGATATTCCCGATCGCCCCAATCCACCAAGGTTGGTTAACGATCTGGCCAATGTGCTGAGTGAGCAGGAAGAACAGCAGCTGGAATCTGAGTTGGTCGAATTTGACCGTTCCACCACTACCCAGATTACCATTGTGACTGTTCCCAGCCTGGAGGGCAATGAAATATCGGACTTTGCCTTTAAGTTGGGTGAAAAGTGGGGCGTTGGCAGCAAAGAGAAGAACAACGGGATTGTTATCATTTTCAAGCCTAAAACGGGAAATGAAAAAGGTGGCGTATTCGTGGCCGTAGGTTATGGGCTGGAAGGAATTATTCCGGATGCAGTAGCCAACCGAACAGTTGTTGACAATGAGATGATTCCACGTTTCAGGCAAAATGATATATACGGTGGGTTATATTCGGGAACCAAAGTACTCATGGGGCTTGCCTCTCAGGAATTCACAGCCCAGGCCTATCAAGCAAAAGCCGGCGGTGACAAGCCCGAAGGAGGCATAGGCATTTTGGTAATCATCATTATCATCGCTATCTTGTTTTCCCTTTTCAAGGGTGGCAGAGGCCGGAATTACAATGCCGGTGGTCGCAGCAGCCTGCCTTTCTGGATAGCTATGAGCCTGTTGGGAAGTGGTAACAGGGGAGGCGGTTCTTTTGGAGGTTTCTCAGGAGGTGGTGGCGGCTTCGGCGGCGGCGGAGGAGGCTTTGGCGGTTTCGGCGGTGGAAGCTTTGGCGGCGGTGGTGCCGGTGGAAGCTGGTAGAAATATTATCTCCTAAAATAACAAATACAGAAAAGTTCATCATGGCTACGGCTATGATGAACTTTCTCGTTTATGAAGGTTATTATATGGGTTGTGAAACGCTGTATGCTGGATTATAACTCTTGGAGTCTTGCATGTTTACTTGTGATTTTCTCGTCTCCGGCTGTGTTTCACTGAACAGAAAGAAGCTGTAGAAAAAGATAAAGAAGCTGATACCCATGTGGGCTTCAAGGTTCGAATCCGAGAAGTTGGATATGCCGACAATGAGCACTAGCATAAGAGCGGGGTAAAATCGATGTTTGTTGGTAAGGAACAAGGGATAGGTCCAGGCGAACATGATCCATAGAAATCCTACTATCCCGAACTTTACGAGGTAATTCAGATACTGGTTATGAGCACTGGCATACTCCTCGGGATCCAATTGTGATTTGTTTTTCTCGTAAGCATCAGCAAATGCCTGCTTCCAATTACCGGTACCTACCCCAAAGTGGGGATGCTCCCTGATAATTGTGAAAGCTGCTTTTTCAAATTCGATGCGCTTGGCCAGTGATTTCATGTTGGGATTACCGGTTTTAAAGTAAACATCCAATTCCCAGATAGTCTGGTATATGCGGGGGTAGAGCGACAGGAAACGCTTGGTGTAGATATGGTTGGCTATTCCCTTTTCGATATAGCCAATGTCTTCATCCGTCAGCTTTGAAACCCCTACAGAGTCTTTGGTAAGTCCTTTGGAGGTAAGGTAACGGATCAGCGTTGCATAAACGGGGAAGCCGTTTGCATCATTTCCATTGTATACAATTGAAGAGCGTTGGTCCCAGCTTTTCTTCATTTCTTCTTCACAGATATACAGTCCCACGTAATGACCGTTCTCCAGTAATTTATTGGAAATGTCATGCTTGTATGGATGCCCATTTTGAGTCTTTTCAGGCAGTTGGCTCAGGTTGACCTGCCCGGTATCGTAAAAGCGGTGGATGCTCCATCCTATGTAGCCAAATCCGGCTAAAATCAACATGGGGAGCATGATACCAGCCAGTAGCCTCCATCGGCGGTTTCTTATCTTGCGAATTATAAAAATCAGATGGATGAAAAGTAGTATCGCGAAAGTGACAATTCCGGTGAGCGCTTTTAAAATAAACAAAAAGGCGATTAGGTACACGATATCGGCAATCATCAGGATGCGCAGTTTTTTACTGATGGAAGGATTCGTATACAGCTCGTAAATCAGGATAGCTACTCCCAGCAGTAATTGAAAGGTAAATCCAATATGGGATACAAATAATATCTCCCATATGTCGTGTATGCCAAACCGGGTTCTCAGAAATAGACGCACGATGGCTATAACCGTAGCCATGTTAAGTGTCACCAGGAATGAAATTAATACCTTTCGAAACAGTGAATAATCAATCTTCGGACCGGTGGAAATACAAAGAGGTACGATCAAAATAAAGATTGTCTTCCTTAGCTCGTAGATGCCCAGGGTCTGATTGTGAGTGAAGAATAGGCCAAGCACATAAACAAAAAAGATGGAGATAAGCAGCAGGGCAGCCGGCTTACGTTTAAGTTGTTCCCATTTATTGGTAAAGTTGCCGGTTAACAGCCAGCTGATAAAAAGTAATCCTGTACTTATACTGACCATGAATTCTGCCAAAGGCAGAGAAACGGCAAATAAAAAGAGAGATGTGTAAAAGAGTTTATCTTTCCAGCTATAGGTTGAATTCATTTTCGGGACTTGACTATACTCAAATTTAAACAAAAAAAGTCGACCTTAAGCCGACTTTTTACATATATTGAGATTAAGTTTTAATCAACTGTTTCAACCTGATCCAGGATATCTTTGTCAACCAGGATACGGCCGCAGTATTCACAAACGATTACTTTTTTGCGTGAAGCAATGTCCATCTGACGTTGTGGCGGGATCTTGTTGAAGCAACCACCACAAGCATCACGCTGAACAGTTACAACCG
>JACMKG010000026.1 GCA_014380255.1 Prolixibacteraceae bacterium
TAAAAAGTAAACAAGGCAAAAAGTAAAATAAATAAGAAAGTGAATGTCAGAGCAGCCGTTCATTTGTCCTTCTAGGTGACAGCAGATAAAAAGTCCTTCAATCCGAAGCGCACCTTTTTACTTTTTACTTTTGCCTTTTGCCTTAATAACCTGAATAGATGAACGAACTCACGATAGATCAATTTATTGCTGAAATTCCCAAGGCAGAACTTCATCTGCATATTGAAGGAACCTTTGAGCCCGGGTTAATGTTTGAGATTGCCCGGCGTAACAGCATTAAACTGAAATACAGTTCGGTGGAAGAGCTGAAAGCGGCCTACAGTTTCAACAATCTTCAGGAATTTCTGGATATCTATTACAATGGCGCCAATGTGCTCATTAAAGAACAAGATTTCTATGATCTGACCTGGGCTTACCTTCAGAAAATTCATCTTCAGAATGTAGTTCATACCGAAATATTCTTCGATCCTCAAACGCATACCTCGCGCAAGGTTCCTTTTGAATGGGTCATCTCAGGTATTCACCGTGCCCTGGAAGATGGCAAAAAATACCTGGGCATCAGTTCTAAGCTGATTGTTTCCTTTTTGCGTCACCTGAGTGAGGAGTCAGCCTTTGAAACCCTTCACGAGGCCCTGCCATACAAAGAATGGATTACAGCCTTTGGCCTGGACTCTTCAGAAAAAGGGCATCCACCTGCCAAATTCCAGCGTGTCTTTGACAAAGTGCGACAGGACGGCTTTTTGGTGGTCGCCCATGCGGGGGAGGAAGGACCACCTGAGTATGTATGGCAGGCCTTGCAACTGCTGCAGGTAGCTCGCATCGATCACGGGAACCGCTCCCTGGAAGATTCTCTTTTGGTGGATGAACTGGTTAGGCGTAAAGTCCCTTTAACCGTATGCCCGCTTTCCAATCTGAAGCTAAAAGTGGTAAAAGATCTGAACATCCATCCCCTGGCCGAAATGCTGGATAAGGGATTGATGGTAACAGTCAATTCGGATGACCCGGCCTATTTCGGGGGATATATCCTTGAAAACTTCCGCAGCGTTTCCCATGCCTTAAACCTTTCCAAAGAACAGATCATCCAACTGGTAAAGAACTCTTTCCAGGCAAGCTTCCTTAGTGAAGATGAAAAGCTGAGTTTGATAGCTAAGGTTGATCGTTATATCCAGTCAACAACGCTTGCTATATAACACTTAAGTACGAGTTGTACGCATGGCCATTAATATTTGACTCTTTCAGAGTCAGCGGTTTTTAGTATCCGTTTTTCTTCACCACGGGTTGCACCCATGGCTATTAATATTTGACTCCTTCGGAGTCAGGGGTTTGCAGCTTCTGTTTTTTCTTCTCGTTTTGCCTTTTTACTTTTTCCCTTCTCCTGACCTTGCTTTAGATACATATTGGTAACTCATTCGTAACCTTTCTGTATCTGAGGTTACAGACAGGTTACAGATGGGTTACTAATGAGTTACAAATGATCCGAATGTATAGGGAGTGAACGATGGATGATCAACATTGATTTACAATCCATCTTCGGGACAAGAATTAGACGGAATGAGAGCAATTTATATCTTGAAAGTTAAAAGAGACCTCCCCAAAAAGTTTTCACTGCAAATGTCAAACCGCCCCCTGTACTGGCTTTTTTAGACCCAGGAAGTCTTTGTGCATTGATCTTCATACACTGTTTTTTTTTCTTGATACATGGCAACCGGGCTTAAAGCGGAATTTTCAGCTAAACCGGTTGAGAATAAAATGTACCCAAAGGCTTTATGCGATAAATTGGCAATTGGCAAAAGGAATTTGTATCTTTCAGCATTTAAACTAAAGGGCTACAACCTGTTATTAACGTTTGCCATGTTAAAACCTAATCGTCGTGACTTTATCAAAACAGCAGGTCTGGCTTTTGGAAGTGTGTTGCTATTTCCGGCCTGCCTGAAACAAAGGGATGCATTTCGGTTTTTTACTTCGCAAGAAGCCAAATGCATCATGGCTGTCTGCGAGCAGATCATCCCTAAGGA
>JACMKG010000027.1 GCA_014380255.1 Prolixibacteraceae bacterium
AAGACCTTGTTCTGGTTGACAAGTTCGACGACCCACTAAAAATTCAGAATTACCAGGCAAAAATATATACAGAGACTGTTGATCGTGATCGCTTCTTTGATTGGTTGGCTGTCAATGAGAAATTTGTACAGATAATTATTCATTTAGGGGCCCGCACGGATACTGTAGGTCAGGAGCCTGAAATATATCAACAGCTTAACTTTCAGTATTCCAGGAGGATTTGGAATGCCTGTATCGAATATGGTTTACCCTTGATATACGCCTCCTCAGCCTCTACGTATGGCGACGGCCACCTTGGTTTTAATGACGACCATTCCCTGATTCCAGAACTTCAACCGCTTAACTTGTATGCCAAATCAAAGCATGACTTCGATTGCTGGGCTCTAAATCAGGAAAAGCAGCCTTTCTTTTGGGCGGGACTTAAATTCTTCAATGTCTATGGCCCGAATGAATATCATAAAAACAGAATGGCCTCGGTGATTTTGCAGGCCTTTAATACCATATCTGAAACAGGTAAAATGAATCTTTTCCGTTCCCATCATCCTGACTTTAAAGATGGGGAACAGTCACGCGATTTCATCTATGTGGATGACATTGCCAAAGTGATCCTTTTCTTTATGGAACACCTCAGGCATTCCGGAATTTATAATGTGGGCACGGGTAAAGCATGTAGCTTTCTAAGCCTTACCAAGGCTGTGTTCAAGGCCATGAATATCAAAGAAAATATAAGCTTTGTGGACACTCCGGAAGACTTGCGTGACAAGTACCAGTATTATACCTGTGCCGATATCAGCAAGCTAAAGAGCATTGGGTACGATATCCCTTTTATGGAACTCGATGAAGGGATTGAAGATTATATCCGAAATTACCTTATCCCGGGGAATAGCTATTAAAAAATAAAATCTCATGGCCTGTGAATTTAGTTTCAATAAAGGCTCCGAAAGAATATTCAGTCCGCCTTCGGATACTACCATCCGGGCCATTCACCAATCCATCCAGATTACGCAGCATCCTTAATCCAATGTGCCTTTAGGCACGGAATGTGGGTAAAAACAAGAATTTCCATGAAATCCATCCCGTCCTTAAAGAAGACGGCACTTTCACCTGACATTTCATTCTTCGACTTTTATTCGATTCCTAAGCAGCTGTTTATAATCGTGCATGCCGTATTTTCGGGTAAAAGGCTATATCAACCCTATATCAGGGCTATATCAAAGCTGTGTTTTTAATTTTTTAACATAGAGTTATTATAGCATTGATATAGCCTTGATATAGGGTTGTCTGGATTGGACAAGAAGGTAAAATTTATCAAATGCCCGTAAATATACATGATAAAAAATTTAAATGCTTTATAGTTTGAAATTCTTTGTACATTGCTAATTTTGGCGGTCGTTTTGAATCAAGCAAATAAAAAAACAGTATAGATGAACCAGATAGTAGGGAAGGAGCTTTTTTCTGAAAAAGTAGCTAAGTTTATCGTTGATGCACCTCGGATTGCACGTTCACGTAAGCCAGGGCATTTTGTGATTCTGCGTGTGGACAGTAAAGGAGAACGTATTCCGTTGACCATAGCAGGCGCTGATCCTCAAAAAGGTACTATCACGCTGGTGGTCCAGAAGATGGGAGTCAGCTCTGCAAAGCTTTTCGAACTGAACGAAGGTGATCATATCCTGGATATGGTAGGCCCCCTTGGCAAAGCTACTCATATTCATAAGCCCGGTACGATTTTGGCCTGTGGTGGCGGGGTCGGTGTAGCTCCCATGCTACCTATCGTGGAGGCCTTTAAGAAAGCGGGTAACCGGGTGATTTCCATTCTGGCTGCTCGTAGTAAAGATCTGATCATACTGGAAGACGAGATTAGAAAATGGTCGGATGAAGTTATTGTGATGACTGATGACGGGTCGTACGGTACCAAAGGGCTAGTTACCGCTGGCGCTGAGATGGTAATCCAGCGCGAGACCATCAATGAGTGCATTGCCATTGGCCCTGCAGTGATGATGAAATTTACTTCACTACTTACCAAGAAATACCAGATACCTACCCAGGCCAGCCTGAATGCAATCATGGTCGATGGTACCGGCATGTGTGGAGCCTGCCGCGTCAGCGTGGGTGGCAGCACCTTGTTTACCTGTATCGACGGGCCTGAATTCGATGCCCACCAGATTGACTTTGATGAGTTGATCATGAGGCTCGGTGGATATTCGGACGAGGAGAAGGTTGCCAGTGAACGGTATTTTTAATTCAATTAAACACAAAAAATGTCAATAAATAAAGAAGCTCTTCAGATGGAACGCGAACAGCAATGGCGTGTTGAACTGAGAAAGAAAATAGCCAATAAAGAGCGGACCAGCAGGCCAAGAACCCGTATGCCTGAGATGGATCCCTATGAAAGGATCAAATACCAGGACCGGGAAGTAAACACAGGGCTTTCGCAAAGCCAGGCGTTGATGGAAGCCTCTCGTTGTCTCGACTGTGTGAATCCTACCTGTATGGAAGGATGCCCCGTGAGCATTAATATCCCCAAGTTTATCAAATATATTGAGTCAGGCAATTTTCTGGATGCTGCTAAAACACTCAAGGAAACCTCTGCCTTACCTGCTGTCTGCGGTCGGGTGTGCCCACAGGAGAAACAATGTGAGGCCACGTGTTTTTATACCCAGAAGCTGAAGAAAGAACCGGTCGCAATAGGCAATTTGGAGCGATTTGCGGCCGACTATGAGCGTGAGAGTGGCTCTATGTTCATTCCGGAGGTGGCCTCGCCTAATGGCCTGAAAGTGGCTGCTATTGGCTCAGGGCCCGCTTCTCTTTCATTCGCAGGCGATATGATCAAACTGGGTTACGATGTGACAGTCTTTGAAGCCCTGCACGAAATCGGTGGTGTATTGAAATATGGTATTCCCGAATTCAGGCTTCCCAACAGAATTGTGGATGTTGAACTGGAGAACCTGGAAAAGATGGGCGTTAAGTTTGTCAGGAATTTCATTGTAGGTAAAACAGCCGGCTTTGAAGATCTGAAAGAGGAAGGATTCGAATCTTTTTTTGTGGCCAGCGGTGCCGGACTTCCCCGGTTTATGAACATCCCTGGAGAGAACTACAATGGCATTCTTTCTTCCAATGAATACCTGACACGGGTGAACCTGATGAATGCTGCCAGTGATGAATTTGATACCCCGGTAATAAAAGGGAAAAACGTAGCTGTCATCGGGGGTGGCAATACGGCCATGGATTCGGTGCGCACGGCCAAACGCCTGGGAGCCGAAAGGGCCATGATTATCTACCGCCGCTCGCGCGAGGAGATGCCTGCCCGCATCGAGGAAGTGCATCATGCCGAAGAGGAAGGGATTGAATTTATCAATCTGGCCAACCCTGTTGAATATTTTGCCGATAGCAAGGGAAAGGTAAACCGGATGCGCATTCAGCGTATGGGACTGGGAGAACCGGATGCTTCAGGGCGC
>JACMKG010000231.1 GCA_014380255.1 Prolixibacteraceae bacterium
ACCAAATAACCTTCTTTATTTATCAGTAAAAGAAAATGGATTGTATCTAACTGAATACCTTCCCTTTGCATTTACATAGCCAAAATAGTATGATAATAATCATTAATATGCCACCCATTATGCCTGCCGTCAACCAGCATCCGTTAATGTAAATACTACACTAATGAAGAATTGGCAGTTGAATTACAGTTACAATTGGTGATTCGAATGCAGCAATGCATCTATTTTTTTTTACTTACCTCAAACTTATTATGCTTATTCTTGAAGTTTTCAGGAATTGTAAAATGAAATTTACTTCCTTTTCCAAACTCGCTCTCTACCCATATTTCTCCCCCATGTCTTTCAATAAACTCTTTACAGAGAATTAAACCCAAACCAGTGCCCTTCTCGCCCTGTGTCCCCACCGTTGAATAGCTTTTCTCAATTACAAACAACTTTTCTATCCCCTCAGGTTTAATACCAACACCGTTATCGGCAACTGTAACTATCAATTTATTCATTTTATGATCTATTGAAATAACAATTTCACCTTCTGGATTGGTAAATTTTATGGCATTAGAAATCAAATTGCGCATGACCGTCCCCATCATGGCCTTATCTGCAAAAACCATCACGTGTTCAGGTGTTTCAGTATATAAGGTAATTAACTTTTGCAGGGCGATATCATTTAATAACTGAGAAATGGTCCTTATTAATGAAACTAAATCCATGTTCTCAGGATTAAACTCCATTCTGCCTGTTTGTGAACGTGACCATTCCAGTAAGTTCATAATCAAATCCATGGCTCTTCGGGCTGAGTTATGAATAATCATCGCATATTTTTCAATCTCTTCATAATCATTATCCTTTATACGATCTGTTAATAACTCACTAAAGCCCAGAATGCTGTTGAATGGGCCTTTCAGGTCATGGGCGATGATCGAGAAAAACTTGTCTTTGGTGGAGTTAAGTTCAATCAACCGGGTTTCACTATCTCGAAGAGCTTTCTCAACCCGTTTGCGTTCAGTAATATCCCGGATATGACATTGAATCACTTTTACATGGTTGGCTACATAAACGTTGCTAACAAATTCAACACTGATCGATTTTCCTTTTTTTGTTTCCAATGGCATATCTCCATAGCGTATCTCCCCCTTTATTTGTAATTCAATAAAGTTATCCATTGAATAGCCAATATTCTTAAAAGCTTCAATTTCCCAGATTTCTTTACCTAAAAGATCTTCATAGGAATATCCAAGCAACTGAACCAGATAAGGATTTGCATCCATAATTTTCCCGCTTACAGCATCCAAAATTAGTATACCGTCTTTGGCCGATTCGAATAATCGCCGATAGCGTATTTCTGAATCCTTTAAACTTTCAGTTATTATTTTATAATCCGTAATATCAACAGTCATTATGAAGCATTTCGCTTCATCTTCAGATAACATTCCCACCAGGTGAATGAATCCGGAAGGCTCACCCGAAAGACTCAACCTTACTTCCCGGGAAGACTTCATGTTCAGATCAAAAATATCATGCAATAGCTCATCAAACTCGGGCCGTGTATGACGGGTAAGAAAAAACCTGAAATCATTGTTTATCAAAGCCTCCCGATCATTTCCCAGAATACTGGCCCCAAGTAGATTTAAATCAAGAATCTTCCCATCACGATCAAGGGTAAAATGTCCGGCAGGAATAAAATCAGAAATCAATGAATATTTCTCGGAGGCTGCTTCCGCTTTTTCAATGGCCTGGTGCAATATTTCATTCTGCATCTCCAATTGAATCTTGTACACTTCCAATTCTTGCAACAGCTCATTGAGATCCACATCGGAAACATCTGCTGTTTTTAAGGATTTTTGCTTGTTATATTGTTCTACAGCTTTGTGCCGAAGCAGAGCCGATTCAAACAAATATTTATCTTTTCCCATACTGTATGTTTCATCGTTGATAGTTACTTAAAGCAATATTGTTACTTATTCATTCTGATATTCAGTTTATTGAATATCTAAACACTGAATAAAAGCAACAATGCCTATTAAGTGACTATCTCCTATTAACACCTATGGGTAATAAATTGATTACAGGAATGTGTAGATTCCTTTGAATTTCGCTTAACTTACCAAGGAATTTTACATTATTCATTGATAGTAACTATAAATGAAGGGATTATCAAGCTAAAGGAAGCGTAAAATGAAATTTGGTTGATCCTCTTTCCAGTTTGCTTCCGCGCTTGCTTTCAACCCATATTTTACCTTTATGCTTGTCTACAAAGTCTTTGCATAATATGAGTCCCAGTCCTGTTCCTGTCTCGTCATGAGTGCCAAGGGTGGAATAACTGGCATCAATGCGGAACAGTTTGTCAATGGCTTCTTGTTTTATTCCAATTCCATTATCCGTAACTGTGATCAAACATTCATTCTTTTGCTGATAGGCTGAAATAATTATTTCGCCCTCATCATAGGTGAACTTAATAGCATTAAAGATAAGGTTTCTTAAAATAGTGGAAACCATCAAACGATCAATGAATACCATGGTATCGGGCTGAATTTCCAGGTAAATGATGATTGACTTCTGTAAGGCAGCATCGTAAAACAACTCGGCGGCCTCTCTGATAAGCACCGCTATATTTATTTCCTCGGGATTGAATTCAATGTTGCCTGTTTGCGAGCGTGACCATTGAAGCAGGTTCATCAACAAATTCATTGCCCGTTCGGATGAATTCTGGATAATTGTGGCATATTTATCAATTCCTTCATAATCTCTTTCCTGAATCTGCCGGATCAATAGGTCACTGAATCCCATAATACTGTTGAACGGGCCTTTGAGGTCATGAGCAATAATGGAAAAAAACTTATCTTTGGTAGCATTAAGCTCCTGCAACCGTGCTTCGCTTTCTTTTAATGCATTCTCAGCACATTTACGCTCTGTGATGTCAATGGTAAACCCGGCCAGTCCTGTAGGTTTTCCTTCAATCTGTATAGGAAATTTGATGATGGAATAATGGCGTCCGTTGATCTCTTCCTCCATTTCAATCTTTATTCCCTCTTTTATACTGTGCATTGAGCTTTCAGTCATTCTTTCTGCAACAGGAGCAGGGAAAAGGTCTTCCACTTTTTTGCCAATCATCTCTTCTATGTTTTTACCTGTCCTTGCTTCATAATTTCGGCTCAGGTTCCGCATGCGCAGCTTTTCATCCTTGAAGAAAATATAGATAGGACTGTTTTCCAGAAACTGACTGAATATTTCGTCTCGTTCCCTCAGCGATTCCTGGGCTTTCTTGTGCTCTGTCTGGTCAATATCAAAACAAAACAATTCAGGGGCCCGACCTGGTATCTGGACAATGGCGTGACTGGCATATACCTCTACATGCGATCCGTTGCGACGTAAAAGAGACATCTCGCACGAGGGTGCAGGAAGGCCGGTTTCCACCATTTGGCGAACGGCCTGCATCATACCCTCCTGCATTTCAGGAGCTACGATCAATTTCACGATGTTTCGTCCAATGGCTTCCTGGGATGAATATCCATACAAAAGTTCAGAAGCATGATTCCAGTATTGAATAATGCCATCCGGAGAATAACCCTGTACGGCTACAGCCGATACGTTTTGCAGTAGATTCCGAAAACGCGCCTCA
>JACMKG010000232.1 GCA_014380255.1 Prolixibacteraceae bacterium
CTGATGGTTCGTTTTTCGAACTGTACAGGCGACCATATCTCTTTGATGGTATAAAAGCTACCTTCTTTTTCATTGTATGGCCCCACGATCCCGTCAGGGGCATGGTTGCCGTCACTGTCCAGTTCTCGGTTACGATCTGTGCGCTCTATGGCCTCATCAGCAAATACCCAAAGGAAACCTCCTGCAGCCAGGGGGTTGTCCCACATCTTTTGCCAATAATCATCCAAGCCGGCTCCATGACCACCATCATACAAACCATGTAAGAATTCAGTTGGGAAGAATATCTTTCGTTTGCTCACGCCGTCCAGTGCCAGGTAATTGTAATCATGATAATGAAGCGTATTGGTCAAATCGTAATCCTGCCAAGGGTGCAGCACCTTACGCTTTTGGATATCCAACTCAGCAAAATCATCATTCAGGTTATTGTTTTCGCCCCCTTCGTTGCCATTATCCCATAGGATTATGGATGGATGGTTGACGTCATGGGCAATGAGCTCTTCAAGCAGTTTACGGCCAACAACATCGTCATACGATGGCTTTTGCCAGGCTGTAAGCTCATCCAGAACCAAAAGCCCAAGCGAATCGCATACATCCAGAAAATGTTTATCCGGAGGATAATGAGACATGCGAACCGCGTTCATATTCATGTCTTTCATCAGGTTAACTGCTTCAATGCTTAATTCTTTGGAAGAAGTCCTTCCGTATTTGGGATGAAACGTATGGCGGCACACACCCTGCATTTTAACCCTTACTCCATTTACATAGATGCCATCGCTCTCGCGCACCTCGACAGTGCGAAAGCCTATCCGTTCGCTAAACTGATGAATGATAGCATTGTTTTTATCCAGCAGGGTGAACACGACCTTGTAAAGGTTGGGAAACTCAGGATTCCAGGTTTTCGGATTTACCATTTTCCCTGAAATAGAACAGGCTGTACCTTTGGCCGGTGCTTCAAATCTTGCCTCTGTTTTACCTGATAAGGATTGAACTTCAGCTGCCAGCTTTACTGCGTTTTTCAGTCCGGATATATACACATTTGCCTGAAAGTTACCGTCAGCCCTGGCATCAACAGCTACCCGTGCAATGTTCTCAATGGGTTTTGCTTCCAGGTAAACGGGACGGAAAATGCCTCCGAAGATCCAAAAGTCAGCTTCTCTTTCCGCCAGAGTGACTGATAGGTTGTCGGAATTCTTTTTTACCAATACCTCCAGAGAATTCTCTTTCCCAATCTTCAACAGTTTGGTAATATCGTATTTGAACTGATAAAAAGCGCCTTGATGTACCGGGCCTGCCAGTTTGCCGTTAATCTTCACTTCGGCATCGGTCATCACACCATCAAAAACAATCATCACTTGTTTGTTTTGCCAATTGGCAGGAATGGTAAACCGATGGCGGTAGTTTCCCGTTTCATTTATCCTGGTTTCAATTTTATCATGTCCGTAGTTGTACGTGCCAAAGCCTTGCTGTTCCCAGCAGGATGGTACAGCAATCGTGGTCCATTTCCCGTTATTCATGCCAGCCGAACAGTAAAATTCCCAGTCGACTGTTTTCCCGGCACCAGTTCCTGATAAGTACTTGGTCTCGGTGTTTTGGGCTATTAATAAATGGGATAAAAAGATAAGTAGGGTTAGTTGAATTAACTTCATTTTATTAGGAATTAGTTTATTATCTATAGGTATCAATTATCAGGTTCAAAAGAAAAGGGATGTCATCAACCATTGAGACATCCCTTTTCAAAATTATGAAATTCAATCTATTTCCATAACGGATGTTGTATCAATTTTGGATTCTTATCAATTTCATCCTGAGGAACAGGTAAGGTGTAGTATTTATCTGCAATAGTTTTACCAATTCTTTCAGAAATCGCATGTTGGCGTTTCAAATCAAATAATGCCTGACCTTCAGCGGCAAATTCCCAGATACGTTCCTGAATAATGGCCTTGCGTAAATCAACCTGCGACATGGTGGCAAGGGGAGCCAATCCGGCCCGAACCCGTACCCTGTTGATGCCTGTCAAAGCCTTGTCAAGTTGATTTAATTCACAGTAGGCTTCCGATTGAACCAATAAAAGATCGGCATAACGAATAACCTTCATATTGCAGCCATAATCCCCGGCGGCAGTTGACAGATTATCACTAGGGTCAAGATATTTGGCAAAGTGGCACAGCGGAAACGATGGTTCTGTTCCTTTATCTGGATCATAGACATATACTTTTCCTGTTTTTGTATCCGTAAAACCGGTCAGAAAAGTAGTAGTGATTCGTTTATCACCTGTGGTATATGATTTATAAAACTTAGGCGTGGAAACAAGGGATGACCAGCCATCTGTTTTCTTTACATTGTATCCTCTCATACCTGTAATTGCAGGGATATCGTTACCATTGATATTGGTTACAAATTCCACATCGAAAATATACTCTTTGCCGTGTTCGTTGGTTACGTCAAATATTTTGCGAAAGTCAGTTTCCAGACCATAGCCAAAAGAACCTTCATTCGAAATAACTTCATCTGCCTTGGCAGCTGCTTTTGCATAAAATCCTGCCTTATTCCATGGCCAGGCTGCTTGTGTCAGGTAAACCTTTGATAACATAGCCATGGCTGCACCTTTAGTAGCCCGGCCCATGTCTGCAGCTCCGTATGAAGTCTTTAGCACAGATTCTGCATACTTCAGATCCTCTTCAATAAGAGCCCAAACAGCATCATCCGTTCCTTCATTGGTTAGATCGGTAGCATTCATATCATCCTTCTCCGTAACAATCGGAACATGATCGTAAAAACGGATCAGTACAAAGTAATTCAAAGCACGATTGAATTTAGCCTCACCAATAATCTGTTTTTTAGTATCTTCACTTTTAAAGGTTACCTTTTCAATATTGAACAATAGGTTATTGGCACGCCTGATTCCCCGGTACGAAATATCCCAGATCAAGCGGGAGAAATCGGTAGTGGCAGTCCATGCGAAATCATCCATTTCAACGCGCGATGGGGCGCTGGCATTGGCATAAGCTGCTTCTCCTGGAAACTCTGCGCCCATCCAGATGTAACGCCTAAAACCATTACCATCCTGTAGTGTCTGATAAACAGAAGTTAATCCAGCTTTGGCATCAGCTTCAGTTTTATAAAAATTATCTGGTGTAATAGACTCATAGACATCCTCTTTTAAGAAGTCGCTGCAAGATGTATTACCTACCGTTAAAACGGCTGCAATAATGATATATTTAAGTAGTCTCATTTCAGTTTAATTTAAACGTTAAAAACCAATATTAACTCCAAGAATATAAGATCTGGAAGCTGGATATGCATTGTAATCTACCCCTAACTGAAGATTGTTTTGACCAAAGCTGTTTACTTCAGGATTGTAACCCGAGTAGTTGGTAAGGGTGTATAAGTTCTGTCCGGTTACGTAAACTCTGAATGACTGGAAGATTTTGCTTTGTTTGATGGTATATCCAAAAGTCAGGTTTTGTACCCTTAAGTAAGAGCCATCTTCAATTAAAAAGTCTGACTGAAGCATGTTCTGATTCACCAATACGTGAGCCCTTGGATATTTGGCATTTACATTACCGGTTGACCAACGGTCAAGTACTTCTTTGCGTTGATTTCCCCAAACACTTACAATGTTGGTTTCTGCACGCAACACATTGTAAATGTCGTTGCCATAGGTACC
>JACMKG010000233.1 GCA_014380255.1 Prolixibacteraceae bacterium
AAAGCGTTAAAGCTTTTGCCAAGGATATGATCAAAATAATCATATAACATCAGGGGCGGTGAAACAGCCGGCAAGAACTGCTTTCCTGATCATTTCAAACAATAATTAATAATCAAATGTCATGAAAAAATTTACACTCATAGTTGCAGTACTCGTTTTTCCCTTTCTGTTGGTAGGGCAAACCCGAAAGTTTGAATATACCCCCAAGGTGAAAAACAAAGTTGAAATCACCAATCTGATGGGCGAGATATCCTTGCAGAACTCTTCCGGCAACACCCTGGTTATTGAATCGGATTTCAACAATGAACGGCCCGAACGGGCAGAAGGGCTCAAACTTCTGGGCTCGATGGAAGATAATACAGATCTGGGCATCAACGTAGGCGAAGAGAATGGAATTGTAAGCATCCAGGGAGCCACCCGGCAAGTCAGGGATTTTAAATACAAGATACTGGTTCCTGCAGGAATGGCTGTCAGCCTGGATTACGGCAGCCCGTTTGCCAAAGGCGATGTGATGGTCGATTCGTTTAACGGAAGCCTGGAGATAAAAACACTCAATTCGAATGTGAAGATTACCAAATCATCGGGCCCTTTTACCGTAAATTCCATCAGTGGAAACGTAGAAGTTGTCTTCGATAAAATCAACCAGAGCGAACCCTCTTCACTGGCCTCCGTGAGCGGTTACATCGATGTCACGGTTCCCGGTTCCGAGAAAGCAACCATGGAAATCAGCACCATCAACGGCAATGTTTACAACAACCTGGACCTGAAAAGCACCACAACGGCCGCCAATAAGGACAACCGTGCCTCTGGACTGCATGCCGTCAGGCAGCAGGGAGGAAACACCTTCACGCTGAACGGGGGCGGGCAGAAAGTATACATGAAAGGAATTTCAGGAAACATCTATCTTCGGAAACTTTAATACCCTGGGCCATGAAAAAGTATCTATTCATAGCATTTGTCCTAATGGGGACAGTATCTGCAGCCTGGTCGCAAAAGGTGATTA
This sequence comes from Prolixibacteraceae bacterium, assembly GCA_014380255.1. The sequence goes on from JACMKG010000233.1 coordinate 1,004, forward strand.
CCAAAAAGCTGGATGTGCAGGGTAAAAGTGCCGAATTGAAATTCGATTTTGCTGACACCATTCACATCGAGGCCTGGAACAAAAACACGGTTGAACTGCAAGTGACCGTCAATATTGAAGACAACCGCTATAACGACTATTACACCTTGAATGTGAAGGAGCAACCCGGGGAGGTGGTACTGGCAGAAAAGGTTGATTTTGAGGCCATCAAAAAAGCCAGGGGTAAAAAGGATCACGATCATTTCAATACGGAAATCAACTACCGGCTCAAGGTGCCTGCCAATCTGGAATTCAGCCTGAAGACCATCTCGGGTAAAGTCGAGCTCATTGGTCCTCAGGGCAAGATGTCGGTGAATTCGATCAGCGGCTTTATCGATTATTCCATCCCGGCCACACACAAAGCGCGCATCGATTTATCAACCGTAACGGGCGATGTGTATTCGGATGTCAAGTTCGACAAGAGCAAATCGAAAGAAATGTCCTGGGTAGGAACCAAACAGGCCTTGTCGCTCAACGGAGGCACTCTACCCGTGGAATTAAAAACTGTCAGCGGGGATATTTATCTGCGCAAGTTTTAAAACTCGCTTCAATGAAATAAAGTGGTTGGATGAATACAGAACATTTACCTCTTAGGTAAATACAGCATTGCTAGAATAGCCATTTCAATATCCGGAATGGCTATTTCTATTGGTATCCATTTTTGAAACACATAGGCACATAGGACTCATAGAATAATTTTTAACTATGTGTCCTATGTGCCTATGTGTTTACTTTTCATTTAGTTAAAGTTGTTTATAATCATCCTCCTTCAATTGCTTCAGCATCACATTGATAGCGCCCTTTCACTTCACCTGTACGGCTTTACCCATCTTAGATCTGCCGGACTCACCCAAGGCCTCGATGGCAAAATAATAGGTCGTGCCCTTGTCCATTCCCCTGAAATTGTAGTTCGTATCGCTGTTCACGGTTATGCAGTTGTACAGCTTTCCGGGAGCTACCCCGTACCAGATGTTGTATCCATAGGCGCTGGGGGAAGGGTTCCAGTTGATCAGCGCGTTGCGCGGATCACCCTTTGAGCGGCTGACTTTAAAATTACGGACCTCTTCGGGAAGCGTTCCAGGGGCCAGGCCAAATACCCTGAAATCGCTCAACGCAAATGAACCGGTGGGCACATGGATGTTTTCAAGGCGTAAATAGCGCGTTTGAACAGGTTTTGACAGCTCCACGTAATCATGTGGCACATCTTTGTCACGATGGCTCTTATCGACTAAAAGGGCCCAATTCTGCCCATCCTCAGAATGCAGGATGCGGTACTGGTGATACAGGTCCATGGCCTTGTTATGCTGAAAGGCCTTGTGATCGTAGTAATTCAGCTGAAGGGCATACACGTCCTTTACTTCCCCCAAATCCATCTGCAGCCATTCGCCCGGATTGCCG